>JALNXG010000032.1 GCA_023230485.1 Melioribacteraceae bacterium | reverse complement strand
GTCTTTAGTTAAATTACCTGCAACTATCACACTATTAAGTTCTGGCATCTTCAATTCGGCCATCGTAACCTCCATTATAGCTATTAAATATTTATCTTAACTTTCCTTTGGTTCATCCACTGCAGGTGTTTCTTGAGTAGCTGTTTCTTGAGCAGCGGCTAATTGTGCAGCTTCTTCTGCCACTGCAGCTGCTTCAGCTTGTGCTATTTCATTTGCTACTTTTAGCTTCTGCTTAGCAATTGCTTCTATTGCTTCTTTATCTAAAGCAATGGTTAGGTATCTAATAACAGTTTCGTCAAGGCGTAAGCCTCTTTCATAAATTGCAATTAATGAAGTATCAGATACGAACCTTAATACTACATAATAACCTGTCTTAGATTTTTGTACCGGGTATGCTAATCTTTTACGTCCCCATTTGTCAACTTCAATTAGTTCACCACCATGGGTTGTAATAGATTCTTTAATTCGATTGATGATGGCATCGATTTGCTCATCTTCTAGTGTGGCATTGATTAATACAACACTTTCATACTGCTGTTGTTTCACTTTTCGACCTCCCTATGGACGTTAGGCTTCTACTCAATTTTTGGTAAAAGCAGGGTTTATAAAAAAATAGACCTTAAAAATAGCTTTATTTTATCAATGGCGCAATAACTAAAAATACCACGCTCATTTATTTAATTATAATATTAAGTGATAGAAATGATATGTAATTGAAAGGAACACCCATTTAGAAAAAATTACAAATTATTATCTTTAGTTTCTTTCGATATTTTACTAAAATGATCGCTCATTGATTTTGTACCTCCAATAATAAATTGAAGAATCAAATCATTGCAAAGATCAAAGCTTGGTTTGATTTCATTCAAAGTATCTTCATCAAATTTATCTAAGACGTAATCAGACATATCACCCCTTTCAAAATCGTTTCCAATGCCAATTCTTAGGCGAGGGAAATTATTTGTTTGAAGCTGATATATAATCGATTTCAAACCGTTATGCCCACCGTCTGACCCTCCTTTTTTAATTCTGATCCTTCCTTCTTCTAAATTAATATCATCAGCAACAATAAGAAGGTCTTCGAGATTAATGTTAAATTCATCTACAATATCGCTTGCAGCGATACCGCTCAAATTTACAAAGGTTGTGGGTTTTACTAAAAAAAAGTCGGTGGCACGAATTGTACCACCGGCTTTATAGTAATCTTTTTTAGAAGGTTTGAACTTGAGTCTGTGTTTAATGGCAAAATAATCAAGTGCCATAAACCCGGCATTATGCCTTGTAAACTCATATTTAGAACCGGGATTACCGATCCCTAGAATTACTCTCAAATTCCTTTTTATTCCTCGTCTTCAGGCTTACCTTTTTTAATTACTTCAGGTTCTGTAGATTCTTTAGTTCCTTCTTCAGATTCAACTGTTTCATGAGATCTTGGAACTATAATCGATAAAACCATAACATCTTCAGGTTGTTTAAATTCATATTTAAACATTTCCGTCAGATTTTTGATAAATAATGCATCGCCAATTCCTAAATTTGTTACATCAAGCTCGAGATGATTTGGAATATCGGTAGGTAAGCAGGAAATTAGAACTTTGTGCATGCTTTGCTGTAAAATTCCGCCATCTTTAATGCCTTTTGCAGAACCGGTAACAGAAAGTGGTACTTCAATTTCAACTACTTCTTTTACGTTAATACCAAGAAGATCAAAATGAATAATTTTATCTGTAACAGGATGGAATTGAATATGCTTAACGATAGATTTTAATCCCTCGGCACCATCAATTTGCAAGTCAACAATATGAGTTTGCGATGTGTAAACTAATGGTTTTAATGAACCTTCAGTTACGGAAATTGGAATAGGTTCTTGGCTTTTAGCATAATAAACGCCAGGAACACTTCCTTTTCTTCTTAATTCGTTAACAGCCCCTTTTGTACTTAGAGCCCTTTTTTGTGCTTTTAGACTGATTTCAGCCATCTCTTAATATACTCCTAACTAACTTTTATCAATTTCAAATAAAGAACTTATAGATTCATTTCTATAAGAACGGATAATTGCTTCGGCTAATAGCTCAGAAGCGGAACGTACTACAATTTTTTCTGAAACAACATTCGCTTCAATAGGAACGCTGTCTGTAACAAAAACTTTTGTTAATGGGCTTGAATCAATATTTTCTACTGCATGACCGGATAAAATAGCGTGTGTAATAGCACCATAAATTTCTTTTGCACCTCTTGCTTTAAGTACTTTAGCCGCAGCTACAAAAGTGCCACCGGTATCTATCATATCATCTACTAAAAGAACATTGCGTCCATCTACATCTCCAATCACATTCATTACTTCCACTACATTATGTGTTGGTCTTCTTTTATCAATTACTACCAAGCCTGCATTTAATCTTCTTGCATACGATCTTGCAAGTTTTATACCTCCAATATCCGGAGATACGACAGTCAAATTTTCTAATTTATATTCATCTTTAAACAATACAGTAAAAATAGGAGATGCATAAAGGTGATCAAAAGGGATATCAAAAAAACCTTGAATCTGAGCCGCATGTAAATCCATTGTTATTACTCTATCAGCTCCTGCTACAGTCATTAAGTTTGCTACTAATTTAGCCGTTATTGCTACACGAGGCTGATCTTTTCTATCTTGTCTTGCATATCCGAAATATGGAATTACTGCAGTTATCCTTTTTGCAGAAGCTCTTTTAGCCGCATCCAACATAATCAAAAGTTCCATTAAGTTTTCTGCAGGCGGTTGAGTCGGTTGAACTATAAATACATCCCTGCCGCGAATATTCTCATGAAATTTAACCCAAATCTCTCCGTCGCTAAATTTCTTTGTATCCACTCTTCCTTGTTCTAACCCTAAATAACTACAAATTTTTCTTGTAAGCTCAGGATTTGAATTTCCGGAAAAAATCAATGGGTCTTGAATCAAGATAAAACTGTTTCCTATTTTAAAGATAGAATCAAAATATAAAGAAAAAGCTATGGTATGTCAAATTAAGAGTTCTACCAATTACTATTTACTTTTTTTGGAAAATAGATAAACTACAACAACTAAAAGGACAAAACTTGCTGCAATATAGATCCAAAGTGGTGTTTCATTTAACTTAAAAGGGCGGAATGTAGCAGTAATATATTTACCTGTTCCTATTTCCGTTAATGAATAATCCCATCTTAATTCATTCTTTGCCACAGAAGTTGCATTATGACTTAATATCTCTCCGGGTAAATAATAGATGTAGCTAATTTTAATATCTTTAGCTTCAAAACCGAATCCGGTAGCTATCGGTTGAATAAATTGAGAGAATATTTTTGTATCCTTTTCTCCATCGACCATTTTTAGATCTGCACCCTTGAAGGCATTTGCACTATTCAATGAATCAAGACTTGCAAATTCAAATAAAATTTTTGCATGAACCGTGCTATCAGAATTATCTTTATAAACTTCCACGTCCTTAATTTTACTATAATTTGATGTAAACTCTTTATAGACAGAATCTTTATTAAAAAACCCCAAAGATTCAATTACAGAAGAATCTCTTTCGCCAGACCAATGCATATAGTAATGGATAAACATTGTCCCGGAGCCATCTTTTTTAATGTTAGTTATCTGAGTATAATTTAAGCATCCTTGTAATAGAATTAGGAGAGAGATAAGATATTTTAATTTTTTCATAGTAATATTTTTTTATTTACTCAAATATGCAAAAAAGTAAGGAAATAATTATCCTGTTTGAATTAATTAAATAGATATTTATTTTTACGCACGAATTTTATTCATGTAAGGAAATATATGCCTAATTATGATTACAAGTGCATGGGATGCGGAAAAGTATTTGAGTTTTTCCAAAGTATAAATGCAGAACCGATTAAAGATTGCCCTGAATGCAATGGGGAATTGAAAAAATTAATTGGTGCAGGTTCTAGACCAATCTTCAAAGGTACCGGATTCTACCAAACAGATTATAAATCAACACCAAAGAAATCTTCAGATAGCACAAAAAAAGATTAAGCTGCCCTTAGAAGGCAGTTTAATCTTTTTAGTCTAGAAATCTAATCCAATGGAAATGTAATATTTAGGTGGGGAGAATCGATCGAGATCATAAGTCCACGCTACATCAAAACGCCACAAGAAAATAAAATACATTCTCGCGCCGAAACCTCCGCCGAGCAATAAATCTTTCGTAACTACATTCCCATCGGCATTCCTGCCAATAAGCTGTAATGATTTTGTATTGTTCCAAGCCGAGCCTGCATCGATAAATGCTGCCCCTAAAATGTTTTGGAAAAGTAATGGTAGTGGACCTGTTAACAAATATCTAATCAAAGGCATTCTTAATTCGAGATTTAGAAGCGTAAATTTATTCCCAATCTGTTCAGCATAATTAAAACCTCTCATTGGCATAGCCGGAGAAAGGAATGCAAAATCAGATGCATTATTTACAGGTATATCACCGGTTGCAAATGTTCTATTTATCCAGTTCTCAGTTCCGCCAAGAAAGAATCTTTGAGGATTTGCTCCTCCTGAATATCCACCCGATAATCTAAATACGAAGGAGTTGTCATACCAGAAACGCATATAGTTTCTAAAATCCCATACGAAAGAATAAAAACTTTGGCGGCTGTTTGTAAAGCCCGGATTTCCAAAGAGAGTAAATTTATATCTAGTACCTTGAATAGGTGAGTAATAACCCCATAAAATATTATCCTTTACAATACTTACAGAAGGTACTATGTAAGTAGCTTTATCAGAAGGGACAGAAATATTATCTAAGTTATCAGAAGTAACATTTAATACACTTAAGCTTCCTTCAAGTCTATAAAACCGATCTAAAGGATAACTCAAAGAAACGACTCCACCGAAATTTCTAAACCGATTTAATTCACCTCCATAAAAACCGCTTAAATAAACAAAGCGCGCTGTATGGAAAAATTCAAAACCAATATCTAACCGATTTTTTAAGTAATAATAAGCTAATCCATAATCGCTATTTTTTATATCAATCTGTAAGCTCGTCATTCCGACTAATCTATGATTACCTAGCATATCACTAAATGATAAAACAGTTGTTCCTAACAAGCCGTACAGTGTGCTATATCCGGCATTTGCGTAAATTAAGTCAGGGGAAAAAGTTGTTCGATATTTATTAACAAGATAATTTCCTTCATCGTCTAATGTTTCTTTGAATACAACTTGTCGTTCTTTTATTGATGTTGAATCTGTTGCTTTATCATTTACACCAAAAATATATCTAGAATAATCGACTTTGCTGCTATCAGTTTTTGGTTCTTTTTTGGAAATGTATTTGCCAGTATAAAATCTCCTTCCTTCTTTGTCAGAGGTAGTAGCAGTAGTATCAGGATTTACTGCCGCTTCTTTTATATCGACCGAAGCAATTGTTCCTCCGGTTGAATCAATTAATGTAGAATCCTCACCTGCGGGTTCTCCGTTTCTTAATCGATTCATATAAGCAGTAAATTCTAAAGTATCTGTCTCTAAACTCATATCGAAAGGATTGTTCAAAAGATAAATATTATATCCCATATTATAGAGAGATGTAAAAACGAGTTTTTTACCATCTTGTGAAAGTGATATTTGAGATACTTCGCTGATAGAGTTCGTGATCGGATAACTTTTTTCAACTGTTAAATTTTCTAAATCTATCTTTTTCTTATAAATATTATTTATTCCATTGTAATCAGAAGTAAATAATATATTCTTTGCGTCAGATGAAAATACAGCATATTTTTCATCACTTAATTCCCAATCAGTAAGTCGGTAGATTTCTCGATCATCTAAAGAAGTCATATATAAATCTAACTGCTTGAAGTTGTGATTAAGAATATTAAAGTCCTTGCCGGCATCTTTTTCTTTTAGTATCGAGCCACGGTCTGATGAAAAAAGAATATATTTACTATCTGGGCTCCATGATGGATCGCTATCAGAAAAAACATCGTTTGTAACATGTGATAGTGATTCAGTTTTTAGATTGTAAATATAGATATCAGATTGAGTAGATGTATGTCCCGAAAAAGCAATTTTATCTCCATCAGGAGACCAGCTAACAGATTCAATACCATCAAAAGGGACAGGGACTTCAACTACATCTTCGGTCTCGGTATCAATTATATTGATAATATCAGAGCCGCCTTTCTTAAATGAAAGTGCAATTCTTTTATTGTCCGGTGCCCAGGTAAGAGAAGGATGAAGTAGATTAAGTTCTTCAAAATTGGTCGTCTGTCCGCTGGAGATAATGCTTTTAATTATTTTTCCATCTTGAGCATTCATCAAGTAAACTTTCAAGAATATATCACGGTCAGTAATGAAAGCAATTTTATCCCCTTGAGGACTAAGAGCCGGGCTAGTATTATAAAAACCGCCGTCTTCTCTATTATCTGTCAATCTCTTAGAAAATTCATCAGGGTCCGTCATTCGTGCAATATCAGGCCAGTACTCTTTCTTTATCGATTTTTTCCAACGCTCATTAAATTCCTTCATACTCAGACCGATAGAAGCCTTCATACCTGCTTCTAAACCTCCAAGGTTTTGAGTCTTGCTCATTAATTCAGCGATCTTCTTTCGCCCATAAGTATCTGCAATATATTTAAAAACTGCCTGACCACCACGATAACTTAGATAACCATTTAAGTTATCTACGTCAGGGAGCACTTCACTTATGATAGCATTGCGAATAAACATATCAGAATTTGTTTCCCAACCTTGAGATAAAAATTCCGCACTCCCTTCCCAAAACCATTGAGGAAGTTGTAACGTAATTCCTTTTGCCACTATATTTTGAACTGTCCCACCATAATACATATCACGCATAACTGCATGTACTAACTCATGGAAGATTACATGCTCAAATTTTTGATAAGAGCCTTCAAAGGGAAATACTACTCGATTTTTAAATGGTTCTGTAAATCCGCCAACACCTTGGCTTGTATATTCATCTGTTACATTTGTTTCTTGAAAATCATTATGAGAATTATATACTATGAGCGAAATCCTATTGTTGACTTTAAAGTTAATGTCATTCTGAATGCTCTCTAAAGCATATTCAGCTACAGAAGCAGTAAATTCAGCAATTCTTTCGCCATTATAAGTATAGTAAACATCGAAATGTTTGGTTTGAATATAAAACCAATCCAAATCTTTATGCTGAACTTTATTTTGTCCAAATTGTGCATTGATTTGTGTAGAAGCAATTAGCAAAAAAATAAATATATAAAATCTTCTCATAGATAGTCCTTAATAGCTTAATAATTGCCGGTAAGAATAAAATCGATTTCTTTTTTCTCCGGGTCAATACGATAAATTTTTACAGTTACTTTATCTCCAAGACGAATGCGTTTTTTAGATTTTCTTCCGACTACTGAATAATTTTTTTCATCGAAGAAATAATAATCTCCTTCTAAAAGACGATATGGAATTAATCCTTCGGCAAGCGAATCACTAAGCTCGACAAAAATTCCGAAATTGGTAATGCCTGAAACAATACCATTAAATTCCTCACCAATTTTATTCTTTAAGTAGTCAATTTGTTTCATCTTAATTGACATTCTTTCGGCTGATACCGCATTCCTTTCTTTTGAAGATGCATAATTGCAAATTTCTTCCAAATCCGAAATGGATAAATTTTTACCCTTGCTTCCTTCAATATAATCATATATAAGTTGATGAACTATTAAATCAGGGAATCTACGAATAGGGGAAGTGAAGTGAGTATAATACTTAAATGCTAATCCATAATGCCCGATATTTTTTACCGAGTAAACGGCTTTAGCCATTGAGCGAATTGCTATTTCATTGATCACAGCTTCTTCCGCAGTGCCTTTTATGGCATCTAAAAGTTTTTGAAATTCTTTTGATTTATTAGCGGCATTTGGATCAAAACTATAACCAAGACTTTTAACAAACCGAGAAAATTCTGTTATCTTTTCTTCATCGGGTAAGTCATGAATTCTATAAACAAAAGGAATTGGGTTTTTGGTTTTGTTCACGTGTCCGGCAACAATTTGATTTGCTAATAGCATTAGCTCTTCTATTAAAAAATGGCTTTCATTTGATTCTCTAATTGCAACTGCTATTGGATTGCCGTCATCATCTAAAGTAAATTGAACTTCGGAGCTATGAAAATTGATACTTCCGTTTTTCATTCTCTTTTGCCGCAAAGTGGTAGATAACTTAAGGAGAGTCATAATTTCATCTTTGAAATCACCCTCTTTTCCTTCGATAATTTCCTGCACTTCTTCATAAGTAAATCTACGTTTACTATTTATTATTGATTTCTTTATTTCATAGTTTTCAATTTTTCCGCGCTTAGTTAATTCTAAAATAACAGAATATGTAAGTCGATCTTTATTTGGAACAAGCGAGCAAATATTATTTGATAGTTTTTCCGGAAGCATTGGAATAACTTTTCCCACAAGATAAACGCTCGTGCCTCTACTTAAGGCTTCTTTATAAACAGGACTTTCTTTGGGTGTATAATGGCTCACATCTGCTATATGAATCCCAACTCGATAATTATCATTACTTAACAATTCGATTGATACTGCATCATCAAAATCTTTGGCGTCTAATGGATCGATCGTAATAATATTTTGTTTCCTAAGGTCTAATCGTTTCTTAATTTCCTCAGGAGAGATTTCGTCTGAAATAGAATCAACATACTGCAAAACTTCAGCAGGGAATTTATATCTTATACCAAATTCTTTTGCAATAGATGCAATCTCTGCATCATAAGTTCCTGCTTTGCCAAGAATATCTTTTATTCTTGCTTCTGGATTAAGCGAATCATCCACCCATTCAATATCAGAAATAGTAACTTTATCTCCGCTTACTGCACCATTAAGATCTTTTTCATTAATATAAAAATCTCTATGAATTTTTTTATTATCAAGTGCAACGAAATAAAATGATTTCGTTTTTTTTAGAATACCAACGTATTCATCCTTTTGTCGCTCGATAATTCTTATTACTTCACCTTCAAGATTTTTTCCTCTGCGGTTTGGAAGAAGTGTAATTTCAACACTATCGCCTTCCAATGAAGTATTCAGATATTGACCCGGAATAAATATATCTTCGAGATCCGAATTGTTAAGGCGCACGAATCCGTATTCGCCTTTATTGATTATATTTATTGTTCCGATTAATTTATCTGAAAGCTTTTTAGTCAATTCAAAACGCTTACCAAATTTTTCCAAATATCCTTGTTCAGTGAGTTGATGAAGAAAATGTTTTAGTTCAGCGTATTCAAATTCTTCTATAATATCTAATCGCTTAGCTAATTCTTTTGCTTTAATCCTAATTCCGGGATTGTCTTTGAAGAATGCTTTTATTTTATTTTTCATTTAGAACTCGAACCTATATTTAAGACCTAATTCGTTGATTTTATCTTCATAATTGTAATTATTAACTACCGGGTCCTTCCTTTCAACACGAATAAGGAAGCGCGGATTAAAAAGGTATTCAAACTTAATATTTGCTTTTGAAAAGTTTTGGAATACCTCAGTAGTACCACCAAAACTATACTTTAGTTTCTGATATTTGCCTGATAAAGCAAATTTAGTATATTCACCCGATTGGCTGACAGAAATATTACTTACTAGATCACCAACCGCGCCATTAACAAAATTAGTTAAAATAGGACCTAAGAACGAAGTAGCCGTACTTCCTAAGGCATTTGTCTGTCCTGCTACTGATGCTTTATCAGATGCTGTTAGATCGTCCTTAAACTTACCTGTAAGAATAAAAGCGAATGCATCTGCATTATCATATCGTGTGTCTCTGTTATCGCTTTGAATATTTTTTGCGCCTATATAAACACCAATACTACCGGGATTTTTTGCAAAGCTTGCACCGATTTCCTGAAGCTCACCATTAATTTTAATTTTAACCGCTACTTCCTGCGGTGTTCCTGATTCTTCACGTGGATCTATATATTCATCTATATAAGTGGCAACTATATCTAAATAAGGATTTGCAATACTGCTTTCAAATCGCACAGTACCCGTTGCGTCAAAAGTTTTGAAAAATTCTAATTTTGATCCATCTTTAAGTTCAAATGCGCCTTGAACCTGTTGGATTTCTTTTACATCTTCAAATTTCAAATCTCCACTTAGAACTACAATTAATTTTTGATTTGCAACTTGAGAAAGTACAAATACAATATTTGCTTCATCTTCGATACTTAAATTCAACTGGTAATCGAATGAACTTGCACTTTCTTTCTTCGTAATATTTCTGTTTTTATTTAATTCAGCAATTAATTCATCAAATCGTTTTTTCTCATTATCTTGTCGTGTACTATCTTCTATTATTCTAAAATCATAATCTTTAATTGCGCTATCATAGCTATTCTCAGTAGTTGTATAAGTTAAATCTGTTTTCTTTAGAATAATATCTCCCTTAAAAAAAGATCGGTTGTTTTTATAAGTAAATTCCCATTCATCTCCGGCTGCTATTAAGAGATCACCATAAAGATCGGGTGAAGTTGATTTAGACGCTTTACCTAGAACGGATATTTCACCATTAACATTTAACTTGATATTGGATAGGTTAAACCCATCGAATTCCACTTCTCCCTTGACACCCATTTTGCCCGGATATGTAACCATCCTCGTATTCATTAAGTTAAGAGATTCAATAAGAAGTTTATTCCCATCAAATCTTAATTTTGTATTAACATTATAATCGAGATTTGTATAATCCACTGTAAAGAAAGCATCTTCAATATCTAGTCCACCATCAAATATAGGGTCTGAATAAGTACCGGTAATTTTAAAATCTGATTTTACATATCCACTTTGATGATTTACGAAAGGTACTAATTGTCCTAATGCAGCCAAATTAAAATTATCAGTATTGAGAGCAATGTTCAGTGGTTGGGATTCGATAAAGCGTGTTTTACCTTCACCCACGGTAAGATCGAAAGGAAGCGATGCGTTTAATGTTAATAATGGTTGATTGACATTATAAGTAGTATCCAAAAATTTTATATCGGCTTTGAAGAGTTTATCTTTATAATTAAGATATCCTAATAGTGATCCAAATCTATTTTTTTCATAAGAAAAATCATTAAGCTTCAGTGTGCTTTTAAATGTAGGATCATTAAACGTACCTGAAAGCAAGGCAGTAAATTCACCGGTTAAATTAAACTGCGGATCATTAGCCCCAAATAAATAATTGCTTATTATATAGCTCTCGATGCTATCGGCTTCTATAACCAAGTTATTAAACTTATTATTGTCTATTGATCCTTTTAGGTTAATGGCAGTCTTCCCGGTGCCAATAGTAAATTTATCGAACTTTAAAGATTCGGGAGTAAACTTTACACTTAGTGTATCTTGATTTTTCCATTCCAAACCTTGCATAATAATCGATAGATCATTTATTCTAATCTCTTGTTCTTTATCAGACATAACAACTGCTCCTGAAGTACTCGCAGTTATTAAGCTATCATAATCTAAGGCTGTCATAAAAAATAATTTACTCTGGTTAAAAGCTATATCCACATTAAAATTATTGATAGTACTCCCAAAGAAAAGTCTCTTCCCTGAGATAGAAGTAGTCCCTAAAAGTTTATCGAATGAAAGATATCTATTATCTCGAACGAAGTTCAGATTTAAATCTGAATCAGATAGATAAATTATAGATTCACCGCTCTTCATAAGGAAATAATCGATTTTCATATCAGTTGTAATAACGAAGTTATTATCCTTATTGTCAATAGTTCCTTCACCGCTTCCTTCCACATCTATCCTATCATTTCCTATTAAACGAGCAATGAGATCGAAATCCTTGAATTTAAATTCGTAGTTAATATGAATTGGATTGCTTGCCGCATAAGGAATCTCAAGAATTTCTTCTTCTATTGTTTTTTTAGTTTTTAATACTTGAAGTGGATTAAGAGAAGCTAATTTTTCTTGAATTACTTTTGAAATCGCAGAAGCTTCATACGAAACCAATTCGATAGCTTGATTTGTAGAAAAATCACCGAAGACTCTAAAATCAATAAAATCGGATTCTAATTTTATTTCTCTGAATGAATCATCTGTATTTGCAGTTATGTCAATGCTCGAAAAATCTATTTCAAAATCTTTGTAGGTAGAATTTTCTACACCTAATGAAATCCTTGTATTAAGGGAATCGAGATCGAAGCTTTCTCCTTCGGCACTAAAAAAGAAATTAAGATTACTTGAATACTTTTTATCATTTAAGAACTTGGATAGGTCTAAATTATAAATATTTCCAATTGCACTATAAGAGGGAACATTTTCATTGTCAAAAATAATTTGGCTTGATAAATAGATATTACTTTTATTACTATTACCTTCCGCTGTCAAATCTATTTTTTTGTTTGCGGCTGTAAATTTAAGCTCAAGGTCATCTATCATTGTACTATCGATCATAGTACTGATCAGTGTAATATCTCCTGAGGTATTAAGATTTTGTGGAGATGTGCCTTTGCCTTTAATTGATATCGATGAATTTAAGTCCGTATTGAGTCCAATTACCGGCATTAAGTTTAGATTGGTAGTTTCGCCGGTAATGTCATATTCCATTAATTTTGTTTTTAAATTCATCTTGGCATTTAACTTTATTTCACCATTATCTAATTTCGCAGATATTGTTGAAGAGAATTTTTGCGGTTCGCCATCAAAACTAATATTTATATCTTCAAGATATAACTGGGCAAATTTTGGTATTTCAAGTGTAGGTAATAATTCATTGACATCTTTATAATAAACACTACTATTGACAATATTAGCATTGAAATAAAGATTTTCGGGTGTATTTAAATTTTGTGCTCTTCCATTAAGGTCGATTTTTGTATCAAGGTATTCTACTAGTAAACGGTCAATTCTGATATCACCAAATTTTCCATTTGCGCTAAACAAAATATCGGGTGCACCCCTTAAAATTTCGGTGCTATTTATGTAGGAGGAAAGATCAGAAAAATTAAATGGTTTTGCTTCTAATGAAACACGTACCGGGTAGCTCTTAAAATCATTAAGTTCTGTATCGCCAAATATATTCACGCTATCTAATCGGGCATTGATTGTAATATCGCTACTATCTGTAACAAGTCTAAAATTTTTTACACTTAGAAAACTTTCATTTGCATTGAATACGCCAGAGAATTTATTAAGGCTAAAACGATTAAGATTAGGTGTGAAGGCAAGATTATTAAGTGTAAAGACATAATCATTGTTTCCCAAATCTAATACCGCATTAGCATCCAAGGAAAAATCATTAATTATCAAGTCATCCATATTTAAAGTTTGATAACGTTTCCTCGAACCTCGATTATCAAAAGTCTGCTTGACGATGTCAATTTTTTCTAACCTGATATTATTAGCAATTATAGTAAAATCAAATGTACTTTTGCTCTTGGTTGTGTCAGGATCGGGTTTAATAATATTTTCATAATTCCAGGTGGAATCTTGATTCTGCAATAAATTGATTTTTACATTAGATAGCCCTAATGACCTGATATAAATTCTTTTTAATAATAGTTGCAGCGGACTAACTACTACTTCAATCTTATTAGCAGCGATGAGTGTATCTTTTTGAGTAGTAAGCGTAATATTGTTTATAGTGAATGATGTAAGAAGAGTTCCATCGATAGAACCAATCGTTAAATTGCCGTTAAGATTTTCATCAGCAAGATCGACTACAAAATCTTTTAGGTAGTTTTTAAATGTTGAAGTTTGTGAAAACCCGAATAAGAGCAAAATAATAAAGACAAACACCACCATGGAAACCAACAATACATTGAATGCTTTCCTAATAAAAGATCTTTTTATTTTTTTTGGGGCTTCTTTATCACCCATATTTAATTATATCTTTCCTGAATTATTTTTATGATATTAGTTGTCGATTGGAAGTTGACGAATTTTATTGTTTTCACCTCGCCTCCATTTTTTTCTACTATCTCTTTACCTACAACCTTTTCAATATTCCAATCATCTCCCTTAACAAGGACATCCGGTACAAGTGCATTAATTAAGTCATAAGGCGTATCTTCACTAAATAATATAACAAAATCGACGGACTTTAGGGATGCAATAATAAAGGCACGTTCATTTTCCGGCACGATCGGCCTTTTATCTCCTTTAATTCTTTTTACAGATGAATCTGAATTAAGTCCAACTATTAAAATATCTCCCATCTCTTTTGCTTTTTCTATATAATCGACATGTCCGGCATGTAAGATATCAAAGCATCCATTTGTGAAAACTACTTTTTTCTTTTGTTGTTTTAATTCTAGTCTTATCGATATAAGTTCTTCTAATTGATATAAATATTTTTTCATGCTAATTCTTCTTTAACAGATTTAAGTAAAAGATTTAGATCAATAGGAACAATGCCAACTTCTTCGCAAACAATACCACCCGCAAAATTTGCAAGGTATGACGCTTCATCAATTGAATACCCCGCAGCTAATGAAGCGGTAATTGTAGCTATTACGGTATCGCCTGCGCCGGAAACATCTGATACTTTCCTTGCTTTAGTTGGTATTCTTCTTACTGGGTTATTTTTCTCGAAAAGTGCTATTCCATCTTCACCAAGAGTAAGCAAAAGGTAAGTAGGATTTAATTCTTCAAGCAATTTTTTACCCGCATATTCTAAATCTTGTTTTGTTCGTATCCGCATACCTAAAGCATCTTCGGTTTCTTTACGATTCGGTTTAAAAACCGTAACATTTTTATATTCAAAAAAATTATTAAACTTAGGATCTACTGAAATAATTTTGCCGGCATCCAAAGATATTTTTATTACTTCTTTGATTAAATTTTCTGTAAGTACACCTTTATTATAATCTTCAAGAATTACGGCATCTATCTGTTCCATAATAGATGATAAATATTTTATAATTTTTCTTTCTACCTTTGAATCTATAGGATTTGTGTTTTCTTTATCAATTCTAATTACGTGCTGTTTATGCGCTATTACTCTTGTCTTTGTAGTTGTATGCCTGGAGGCATCTGTAATTAAACCATGCCCGTCAATATTCGTTTCTCTTAAAAGTTTATGAAAAATAGCCGCATCAGAATCATTGCCAATAACACCAATAGGGAAGGGAATTCCTCCAAGACTTTGGATATTCTTAGCAACGTTCATAGCTCCACCGAATCGAGAAAATTCATTATCGACTTCGAGAACCGGCACAGGTGCTTCCGGTGATATTCTATTTACTCTTCCCCAATAATAACTATCGAGCATCATATCACCAATAACAGCAATTTTCTTCCCAATTAAATTGCTCTTTAATTTAAAAATCTTTTTCTTATCTAAATTTTTCATTTTACCATTTAGCCAGATTATTAACGATTGAAATTTTTACCACGTTTGTACTTGTACCAATCCAAATATTTGTACCATCAAAATAGATACAATTTATGTTAGGAGAAATAATACTATTTCTTAAAATAGTAACTTTATTATTCGTTCTATTTATTAATGCAAGCCCTCTACCGTACATCTCTTTAGTATCTCTACCGAATTGGTATAATCCTGCCCAAACGTAATTCCCTGTAATGGCGATCGAATTAACCCCGTTGCCGGTTAAACCATTTGAAATGTCAAACTTAGTCCAGTCATTTTTTCTATTGAACTTGAAAATACCGCCAATATTAAAATCGGGTCTTTCCGGTGTAGTAAATTCATCTAAACCGACCCAAAGATTTTTACTTTCAAAAGCTATCGAAGAGATTGAAACTTGCTCTCCAAGTCCGGCAAAATAATTATTTCTATTGTCGTAAAAAAAGATTGCACCGGGATCATCTATGTTTTTTTTCTTATTAAATTTATGAAGACCGGCTTCAGTAGCAAACCAGACTACGCTATCGCCATCAACGGCAATATCTTTTATCGTATTTGTTTTTTCGATACCGGCAACAGTAAGGTCGTGATCGGTAAATCTTTGTTTCTTTAGATCAAATTCAGTTAGATATTTAAATCTACCAATCCATAAAACATCTTCATATTTATCATAAGCAAGAGAACGAATCCAATTACTTAGTTGTCCACCAAGACCAAATTTTCTTTTAGTCCAAGTATCTCTTTTTTTATCTAAAATAAAAAGTCCATCAGTTGACCCAGCCCATACAAACCTATCATTTGCGGCTATAGAATAAAAAATATCATGCTGAAGATTACCTTTTTCGGAAGAATAATTTTCCCATTTCTCGGTCTTTAATGAATATTTAAAAATCCCCTTACCATTTGTAGCTACCCATATATTTTCTTTATCACCCGAAATATTAGATATTGAAGTGCCATCCAAAAAGACAGAGATGGAATCATCTTGTGAATATATAAGTGAAGTAACAACAAAAAGTATAATTAATAATAATTTTTTCATTTGAAGGAGTCTTTAAATGCTATTTAATAAAAGAATTGATTGGTTCTAAAATTTCAAAATGATTTTCAAATCCTGATTTGAGAGAATCTATAAGTCTTACGTAATCAGTGTTATAGCCAACTATCTCTTCAATCTCTATTGTTTTTGAATCGATTTCTTTTCTAAGATGTTCTAATTGGCTTTCATGAATATTAAGATAATCGATTAAATGCTTATGATAATCCCCGCAAAGAATTGAACCATGTTGCAAGATAGTACTATTAAGCTTTCTTTGCGCACTTCCAATGAGTTTTTTACCATGAAATTTTGCTTCATTTTTTGCTGTACTTCCGAAGCAGATAGATCCTGATGATTCTTTTAGAAGAGCAGGGAAGTTGGGTTGAACCGATTCTAATTCTGCTTCACCCAATATAGGATCATATATTTTTAATCCCTCTAAAAGTGCTTTAGAAATTTCTGAATATAATTCCTTAGGTGAAAAATCTTTTCCGTAAGGATAAACTACTGAATAGGTAATTTCTTGAGCATGAAGAATTGCCCTTCCTCCTGTTGGTCTCGTTACGATATCGATATTATCTGCTTTAGCTTTTTCTGCTTGAATATCAGCAATTATCTGATTAGCACCCAATGAGATACAATAGGGCTTCCAACGATATATCCTGAAAAAAGCAATGTCATTAGTGCATGATTGCGCTAATGACATATCAAAATCCATATTATATTTACCGGTATTAAATCCGGTATCGATATAAAACCATTTCATCTTCTTATTACTGCTCTTTTTACGTCAGCAAAAAAATCTAAAATCTTTTTAGCATAAACATTATCTGGATATTTTTCGGCAATTTTTTCTTTTGACTGAGAAAAATTATGTCCTGAATGATAAATGAAATGATAACAATCCTTTATAACGGCTATGTCCTCTTTAGAAAATCCACGCCGTCTCAAACCGATAATATTCATTCCATGATATCGAATCGGCTCACCAGCTGCCATTACATATGGTGGAATATCTGATGTAACTTTGAAAGCTCCACCAACCATTGAATATTCACCGATTTTGGAAAACTGATGAACTGCAGTTAGCCCACCGATCGTAACCCAATTCTCTACATGAACATGACCGCCGATCTGAACCGCATTTGATAAAATACAATTATTTCCAATAATACAATCGTGCGCAACATGCGTATAAGCCATTAGTAAACAGTCATTGCCTATTGAAGATTTTCCGGTTGCTAAAGTGCCCCGATGAAGAGTAACAAATTCTCGAATTGTTGTATTATCACCAACAAAGAAGTAAGTCTTTTCATCACCAAATTTTAGATCTTGTGGAGTATTAGCTATTGAGGCACCTTGATAGATTCTTACATTCTTACCAATTCGAGCACCATTGTATAAGACGGCACTTGACCCTATTTCGGTATAATCTCCAATTTCTACATCATCATGAATAATTGAAAATGGACCTATTTTTACGTTCTCTCCTATTTTAGCATTAGGGCTAACGATCGATGTTGAATGTATTAAGCTCATTGGTCTTCTTCTTTATTTATTGGTTGTTCTCTATCAACTATTGCAGCCATAAATTCGGCTTCTGCAACTAAAATATTATCCACATAAGCAGCACCTTTGATGGCAAAGAATTTTGGACGCTTTGTAACAAGTTCTGCTTCAAGTATTAATTGGTCACCTGGGACAACAGGTTTCCTAAATTTCGCATTATTAATACTCATAAATAGGACTAATTTGCTTTTAGGATCAGGTAATGCATTTAATAATAATATCCCACTTGCCTGTGCCATTGCTTCTACAATTAGAACTCCCGGCATTACAGGATAACCAGGAAAATGTCCTTGAAAAAATGGTTCGTTTCCGGTTACTGATTTTACTCCAACAACTTTCTTATCCAACTCTAATTCAATTATTTTATCAACCAAAAGGAATGGGTAACGGTGCGGAAGTATTCTTTTAATCGCATTGATATCGAAAACGATCCCTTCTTTCTTTACATGCTGATATTTCTTTATTAATTTGTTTTGCTGATATAAAGCTCTTACTTTTTTAGCAAATTCTACATTTGCTTTATGTCCCGGACGAGCGGCTAAGATTTGTGCTTTAATTGGAGCACCAATAAGAGCTAAGTCCCCAAGCATATCTAAAAGTTTATGACGAGCGGGTTCATTTTTAAATCTTAATGACTTATCATTTAAAAATCCTGTACTTCCTATTCTAAGTGGAGTTTCTACACCAACCTTTTTTCCTAATTTATCTAACGCTTCTTGTTCTAAATTATTATCTACTATAACGATAGCATTATTTATATCACCGCCCTTTATTAATCCTTTATCTGCAAGTGCTTCCAACTCGCTTAAGAAACAAAAAGTTCTACAAGGAGCAAATTCTGTTACGAATTCTTTTTCTAAATCGAATAATCCGGTATGCTGACTTCCGAGAGCTGGATTTTGATAATCTACCATTACTGTTATACGATAATTATCAAGGGGAAGGGCAACAATATCAATCTGATTATCTTCATCATGGTACATAACTGTTTGATCGATTTTGAGATAATCCCTAGGAGTATCTTGAGTTACAAAACCCGCTTCTAGTAATTTATCTACATAGGGCATTGAACTTCCATCTCCAACCGGTGGTTCGATTCCGTCTAATTCTATTTTTATATTATCAATTTGTAATCCAACTATTGAAGCGAGTACATGCTCAACTGTATAAACTTTTGCCTCTCCAAGCCCCAATGTAGTACCACGAGATATGTCAACTACATAATCTGTATTAGCAGGGATTTCGGGTCTATCACCAAGATCGACACGAATAAATCTAATTCCGTAATTATCCGGGGCTGGTCTAAACGTCATCGTACATGAAGTTCCTGTATGTAAGCCAATCCCGGATATTGAGGTGGGGTTGGCTATTGTCCTCTGAAGCTCTAACATCAAATATTTTCCTTTTTCATTAATTCAGAAATTTTATCCTCTAAAAATGCAATTTTTTCTTCTAAATTCTTAATACTTTTTGCATATGAAGGCAAATTCCTTACGTGAACTTCATTTTTAAGTTCGGTCATAAAATCATCTGCCGGAGTTCCTCTATATTGCCCTGATTTAAGAAGGGATTTAGATACTCCTGATTGAGCAGTGATAACAATTTTATCAACAATCTCTAAATGCCCGGCAATTCCAACTTGTCCGGCAAGAATAACATTCTTGCCGATCTTAGAGCTTCCTGCTATTCCGCATTGAGAAGCTATTGCGGTATCTTCTCCAATAATAACATTGTGAGCTATCTGAACCAAATTGTCAATCTTAGCGCCTCTTTTAATTCGAGTAGATCCGAAGGCAGCTCTATCTATTGATACATTAGAGCCAAGCTCCACGTCATCTTCTAAGACTACATTCCCAATCTGCGGGACTTTAGTATATTCGCCTTTTTCATTTGGTATATAACCAAATCCATCAGAACCGATAACTGTACCCGAATGAATTATAACTCGATTACCAATAGATGAATCTTCACGGATTGAAACATTAGGATATATTAAGCAGTTTTCTCCGATAGAAGTATTCCTCATAATAACTGAATTATGCAAAATGGTACTATTGTCTCCAACCTTAACTCCACGTTCGATAACTACGTTTTTGCCGATGTTAGAATTGATTCCAATGATTGCAGTTTCATCTATCTGAGCAGTTTTATCTATACCTTTGGTTTCAATTTCGGGAGTTAGATAAGTAATAATTATCTTCTGAAGTGCATGATTGGGATTTTTGACTTCAATATAATTAATATCTTCTCTTGTGCGTTTTAATTCCGGTTTAATTAATACTGCGGTGGCGTGTGTTGTTGATAAGTACTTTTCATAAGCAGGTAAATAGAGGAATGTTAAGTCTCCTTTTTGGGATTCTTCTATTTTCGAGATGTTGGAAATTACTTCATCTGGATTCCCATAAACAATACCGCCGACTAGGTCGGCGATATCTTTTAATTTTAATTTCATTTTCACTCATTTTAGTTTTTCTAATACTAAATTCGTTACGTCAAACTCTTCTTTAGCGTAGAGAAAAATCATATCTCCACTTCGATCAAATATAAAATCAAAATCCTCTTCTTTAGCTACGTCTTGAATGGCATTAAAAATTCTGTTCTGAATAGGTTTCATTAGCTCTTCTTGCTTCTGAAAAAGTTCACCTCTTACGCCGAACTTATCTTGACGGTATTTAGAAACCTGATCTTCGAGAGCAACTAACTCTTTTTCAACGTCAGCCCTTTTCTGTTCACTGAGGATAAGTTTCCTTTTCTCATAATCGTCATATTTAGCTTTCCAATCTTTTTCGAGCTTTGCTAATTCATCCTGCCATTCTTTAATTAATGCATCAAGCTTTTTTTGTGTATCCTGTGCATCCGGTAATTGCTTCATAATCGTTTCAGAATCGACATAGCCGAATTTTGGCTGTGCAGATATAAACGATAATGATCCAAAAAGAAAAGCGAAAACTATTACAAAACAAAATTTCTTCATTTTTTATTTGCCTCTTTTTAGTCTATCTAAAACCTTAAAGGTTATATCAAATTGTTGATCAGCATATAATAAAATCACATCGCCTGCTTTATCAAAAACAAACTGCATTGATTCGTCTTTAGCAATATCATTGATAGCATTAAATATTTTTGTTTTTACAGGAGCCATAATTTGCTCTTGTCTAACGAAATATTCACCGTTAGGCTGATTAAATTTTTGATCTCTAAACTGTTGTGCCTTCTGTTCTTTTTCAACTATTTTTGTCTGTTGCTCTTTCTGTTTTTCTGGAGACATTGTAGCAGCTTGTTTCTGGTATTCACCATAAGAAGCTTGCAATTCAGCAGCCATGCTGTCGATCTGTGCTTTCCACTTTGCAACTAAACCATCAATATCACTTTTAGCTTTAATAGCTTCAGAATATTGAGCTAAAATTGTTTCTGAATCGACATATCCAATTTTAACTGCAGGAGCTGCTGTCTGTGCGAAAGCACTTGATGTAATTAACAAAAGAGCAAATAGTACAAGATATTTTTTCACTTCAACCTCAATTATATTTATTATGTATTAAAAACCTTTACCGAATTGGAAATGGAACATCCATTGTGCGTCTTGACCATCAACGCTTTTTCTATCAAATCCATATCCATAATCAAAACCAATTAATCCAATAGGATTAATCATAATTCTTGCGCCAAGACCGACAGATTTCTTCAAATTAAATAAATCTGTTTGTTTCATATTAAAAAATACATTACCTGCCTCTGCAAAAGCAAGTATATAAATTGGAATCGGCTCTAAAGCCAATGCCGCTCTTAATTCAAAAGTATATTTATTCATTACACGTGAACCAATAACTCTATCGGTTGCAGTACGCTGTCCAAGACTTCTATCATCATAACCTCTTAATGGGGTAGTAGCAATAATTAATCCATTACCACCCATATAATAGAAATCAAATGGCTGAATCGGAGTACCCTTAACTAACTCATTTATAAAACCAAATTCAATACTGGAATACATTACAATTCTATTTATTCCGAATAGTGGTTTATACCATTCATTCTTCAAATCAACTTTGTAATAATCTACGTTGCCGGGAAGGAAAGGACCACCAGTAATTTCACCTGATAAAGAGAATTTTGATCCGCGAGATGGGAATATCGGATTATCCACGTCATTTCTTGAAATTATTACTCCGGTTGTGTATTGTCTTGTTAATCCTTGCTGATAATAGCCTTGTCCATCAATAACGTCATTATACTGGAATTTAAAAATTCCTTGAATATAAAAATAATCATCTGGCCATGTCAGTTTTCTACCAAGTCTTACGCTTATTCCTGACTGTCTAAGGTCATAAACATACCTTTGGCGAGTATCAAACATATCAAAACCAACGAGAGTAGGAGTATCCATAAACCATGGTTCAGTAAAGCCTAGAGAAAATGTTCTATAAAAATTACCAACACCAAACTGCCAGCTAAAATTAAGAATCTGTCCGCCGCCCATTTGGAATGGTTCAGCTATTGAAAAATTAGTGAGTGTAAAACCGAGAGAACCAGAGAATCCAAATGCACCACTATATCCCACTGAAGCATTTAAGTAATCGCTCGATTTTTCCATAACCTTGTAAATTAAATTAACCGTACTATCATTAGCAGGGCGGTAATCCACTCCACTTTTATATAATTCTTCTACGTTAAAATACTGTAAATTAGATAACTGTTGAATACTTCTAAGGATATAGCTTCTACTGAAAAAATTACCCGGAATTGTATAAAGCTCTCTTCTAATTACTTTATCTTTTGTTTTATCGTTGCCTGTAATTTCTACCTTACCAACCTTGAAACGATTACCTTCACTCATTTTAATATTTATATCAACCGAATCGCTTGCCACTTTCACTTCTTTAGCTTCTAAAGTAAATCCTAAGTAACCATTATCTTGATAAAGAGAAGAGACATCAGATTGTTTTTCGTTATAATATAAATTCTGGTTGAATTGCTCTACGTTATAAATATCACCTTTCTTAAAGGCGAGACGTTCCAGGATTGATTCAGTTGGATAAACTGTATTTCCCACTAGTGAAATGTTTCTAATTTTATATTGAACACCTTCATAAACGCTAACGACTACATCCAATTCTGTTTTATCTTCATTGTAAATAACGGTATCAGCGATAACTGTAAAATCTAAATAGCCATTTTTCTTGTAAAATTTTTCTATTAATTTTAAGTCTTCTTTAAATTTATCAGCTTTTAATTTAGGGCTTGACCAAAATTTCCACCATTTTGATTCAGAAGTTTCTTTCATTTCACCTCTTAAATCGCCGTCATCAAAAGCAAGATTACCATTGAAAACAATATTTCTAATATTAACTTCTTCACCCTCTTCAACATCAAAAAGAAGAACAGTTCTTTCCTTAATTCTGTCTATCGAGTTAATAGAAGTTGCTTTATCTTTATCTATTCTCGTTTCATACTGCTGAGAAAGATCTTTATCATAAACCCAAATATTAATTAATTCGTCAGAAGTAGAATCAGTTCTTTGGTAAATATATCTTTTTGCAGTAATCTTAACGTTAAGGTAACCTTCTTCTTCATAAAGTTTTAGAAAGTCAGCTTTAATTTTGTTTATATCGCTATTTTTAAGAGTCTGCCCTCTTACTATTGAAACTTTTTTATCTAAGTCATCATTACTTAGTTCGTCATTACCACGATAGTCTACTTTTTCGAGACGTGGAAATTCTTGTACTTTAATCTGAAGGAAAATTCCGTTATCAATTTTCTTTTCAAGGAGCAGCTGAACGTCCTCAAAAATTCCAAGATTCCAGAGGCGTTTAATCGCATTATTAGTTTTATCGCCCGGGATTTCTATTTCATCACCCACCTTTAAGCCGGTATTGGCGATGATAGTATTGGCATCTGCTGATTTATTCCCTGTAACACTCATTCCAAGGATTTTATAACTATCCTTTTGAACCTGCGGAATAACAACTCCGGGAATAAGTAAAAGTAAAATAAGGACTATTTTAAACTGGTTGTTTGGTAAGACCATTCGATAGTTGCTCGCTCACTAAACCGAATCTTCTTTCTCTCTTCTGAAAGCTTTTTATTGCTTCAAGCAAATTCTTAGTTTTGAAATCAGGCCATAATGTATCGGTGATATAGATTTCCGAATATGCTATCTGCCATAATAAAAAATTACTAATTCTTTGCTCACCACCGCTACGTATCAATAAATCCGGATCGGGAAACGCAGCCGTGCTTAGAAAATCTGAAATAGTTTTCTCGGTGATATCTTCAAAATTTAATTTATTATCTAATACTTGTTTCGTTATATTCTTTACGGCTTCAGTTAGTTCCCATCTTCCGCTATAACTTAATGCTAAATTTAATGTCATTGCCGTATTATTTATTGTCTTCTCCATTGCGCTGTCTAGTTCATCTTGCACTATGGAAGGTAATAGTTTAGTATTACCTATTGTGGTTAGTTTAATATTATTGGAGTGAAGTTCGTTGGTTTCTATCTGCAAACTTTTTACAATAAGCCGCATTAAAGTGGATACTTCCTCTTGGGGACGATTCCAATTTTCGGTAGAAAAAGTGTAAAGTGTCAATACTTTTACGCCCAGATTGGCGCACGCTTCCACCATTTCACGTACAATTGCAACCCCTTTTTGGTGCCCGGCAACGCGAGGAAGTGCTCTTTTTTTTGCCCATCTACCATTACCATCCATAATGATAGCAATGTGAGCAGGGATTTTCCCACTCTTCATTACTTCATCAATAGATTTTAATTCGGCTGCTTTTAAACGCACCAATAATCCTATCCCATTTTAATTAGACTTGGAAAAATAGTCTGCAAGGGTATAAATGTCAAGAAAATCAATAAAAACAATAAGTTATGACGAATTATTTTCCTGAGGGGATTGATATCAATTTGATTTTAGATTGTACGTCATTTTCCAATTGATAAAGGTACATACTTGTTTTTAAAAATAGCTCTGATGGAACTCCGACAAAGATAGTTAGAAGAAAATTATTTAATCTCGGATATCCTTTTGCGATGAAATTAATTTTTGTAACGAGATTATTATTGCTCAAATCTTCTTCAGTTACAGTAATTCCAATTGCTAATTTTCTTTTATATTTACCTAATGCATCAATATCATATTGACCAATTGGTTTTGGTTCCGGAAGGTACTTGCCATATTTTCTACTGAGTGTAAGAAAACCATGTTTCCAAAACTGATCAATTAATTTATCGACTTTGTCTCTTTTATTTGCACTTTTATTTGTCATCACGTGTCTCCTATTATTTAATTTACAGGGAGTATCGGAATTAGTGGAGAAAATCTGTTTTGTTCTAATAGTCTTAGATTGAAAATCTTGTTATATTCAAAAACTCTAATTTCATTCAAATTATTAATTCTTCCAAATACAACTTTCTCACCATTTTTATTCTTTGAAATGTAATAAGGTTCCAAAGAAATGAGTTCTGCGCCAAAAATAAATGATACTTTTAATCTTTTAATAATAGCTGTTGTAAATAATAGACTTTTCATAAGAACACCCTTTAGTTATAAGTTCTAAAAACGCCAACTACTTTACCAATTAAAGAGAATGATTCGACATCTTGTACTACGATATCATTATAATCTTCATTCTCCGGTCTAAGAATTACTTGATCCTTAGTTCTCATAAATCGTTTCATAGTGGCTTCATCACCCAGAAGAGCAATCACTATATCTCCATTATTTGCATCTTTCTGTGGGGCAACAATTACTAAATCGCCTTCATAGATACCGGCGTTTTTCATCGAATCACCCTTTACCTTTAGACCGAAACATTCGCTTCTACCATTTATCATGCTACGGTCTAACAAGATATTCCCATCAATATTTTCTTGAGCGAGTATCGGCTGACCTGCTGCTACCCGTCCAACAATAGGAATCTCTATACTATTATCGAAGCTAACTGATTTATTTTTAGGGGTGTTATCGATAATACTTAAAGTTCTGCTTGAATTTGATTCGGCTGTTACATATCCTTTCTTAATCAAGGCATCAATATGACGCTTAACTCCGAATGTACTTGATATGCCAAATTGCTTACCAATCTCACGATAGGTTGGGGGATAACCATTCATTGAAATGCTTTCATCTATGAATGAAAGTATGTTATTTTGTTTTTCTGTTAATTCTTTTTTCATTATAGTGTCCTTTTGTTCACTAATTCAAATATAGTGAACAAAGTAACACTAGTCAAGTAATTTCGTAAAATAATTTCTCTTAATTCGATTATTTTTGTGAATTTTTAGAATTAAGTCATCTGATTGCTTTCATATACCGGACAGTTTATTAAATAAGTTAGTTTTTACCTTAATTTAAGTGAATATCAAAAAAAATGCCCTCAAGTTTTCACAAGAGAGCAATTTTTTGAGCGTTACGAACTACACATATATCGCGTATGCTAGCTCCTTCCACCGTTGTAAAGCCCGGACTAAAACGGGTTCTCGACTCAAAACTATTAAACTAAACTCATTTTAATAAATTCCATATTTAGTGTCAATATTAATCTATAAGTACATTCCATCCGTATCTATCAGGAATTTTGCCTTCATGAATACTGGCTAATTCATTATAAAGACGTGTGCCAAGTTCTCCGGCTTCATTTTCATTAAATATCATCATCTGATCATTAAATTTAAGTTTGCTGATAGAAGAAATAACCGCCGCCGTACCTGTACCGAATATCTCAATTAAATCACCAGTCATATATGCATTAGAAACTTCTTCAATCGAGATCATTCTTTCGTTCACTGTATATCCCCAATCTCTTAGAATCTGGATTACCGACATACGTGTAACGCCGGGGAGAATAGAACCTGTAAGCATTGGAGTGGCAACTTCGTTTTTGAACTGAACGAAAATATTCATAGTCCCAACTTCTTCAAGATATTTTTGTTCGATCCCATCTAACCAAAGCACTTGAGAATAGCCAAGTTTTTTCGCTTCTCTTTGAGCTAAAATACTTGCTGCATAATTACCTGCTGTTTTACAATCTCCAATTCCTTTCCTAACTGCTCTTACGTATTCATCAGTTACTAAAATTGGTACAGGCTTAAATCCCTCCGGATAATATGGTCCTACGGGACTCAACATTATAATTAATTTATAAGTATCTGAAGGACGAACACCTAACGATGGCTCGCTTGCAAACATAACAGGTCTGATATAAAGTGCATGCCCTGGTTTTCCAGGCATCCAATCTCTATCAATTTTTACTAATTCTTTCATTGCGTTCAAAACTAATTCAGGCGATACTTCCGGAATACACATTTTTCGCGCTGATCTATTCAATCGTTCAATATTCTTATCAGGACGGAATAGAACAAAATCTCCGTTTTGCTGTTTATAAGCTTTCAATCCTTCAAAGATTGACTGACCGTAATGGAATACCATTGCGGCGGGACTAATATTTAAATTAGAAAATTTTTTAATTTTGGGGTTATGCCAACCTCCTTTTGATTCATCGTAGTCCACTTCAAATAAGTGCTCAGTAAATACTCTTCCAAAAAGTAAATTCTCAGGAAGGTCTACCTCAGATTTTTTTTCTGATAACTCGAGTGTAATTTCGCTCATAGCTTACATTAATCCTTATAATTAGGCATCGTTTTTATTTTAATTCTTTTGAAAATGTTATTTATTAATCCTATTATTGAAAGAATATCTTCTTTGAAAAGATAATTTGTATTCTCTCAAAGAGAATTAAGTGTAATATATAAAAAATCAGAAAGTTATCAATATCAAATTTTGACTAAATAAGCAGGGATTTTATGTTCAAAAAAATTGGACTTGCAGTTACTTTCTCACCTAATAGTATGGCATTATTAAAAGAGACAAAAGTATATAGCGAACAATTTGGTTCCGAGGTAATTTTTATTCATGTCGGCAGTAAAAATGATGCAATAGAAAATAGACTGCTAGAACTAATATCCAACTCCGGATTCAATCCTGAAAGCATTCATATCGTCTGGGGTGAAGGAGAACCGGCTAAAGTAATCAATGCTAAATGCAAGGAAAACAATGTTGATCTTTTAATTGCAGGTGCATTAGAAAAAGAAAAAATGATTAAATATTATCTCGGATCTGTTGCACGGAAATTAATGAGAGATCCGTACTGCTCACTTTTTATTTTAACCGAGCCTTCGGTAGAGCCTAAACCATTTAAGAAAATTTCTGTACAGGTAGATTATTCATACGAAAGCGAAATATTGGTTAATATCGCTTATCAAATTGCATTAAGAGAAAAGTCAACTGAGATTTGTTTGATAAGAGAATATGAAGTACCCGGATTAGCTATTACAGTCTACGATACCGGTTCAACCGATGAAACAGAAAAGAAAAGAAAAGTTTGGCATTGTGAAGAAACAGAAAAAATGGATGTGTTTATTAGCGAATTAAATTTAACGGGTATTGATGTTAAGGGTATTTGCTTATATGGTAAGGAAGGGTGGGAAGCAAATAATTTTGTTAAGAAAAATGGAAGCGATCTATTAATTATGTCGGCTCCAAGTAAAAAACTTAGCTTCATCGATAGATTTTTTCAGCATAATGAAGAGTTTATTTTTAAAGAGCTTCCTTGTTCAATCTTATTAATAAAGTGATTAATCAATGAATTTAACTCCAGAAGATATAACTAGATTTCTAATTGCAATTAGTGTAATGTTATTCGCCGCGAAAGTTTTTGGCGAATTAATGCGACTTATAAAACAGCCATCTGTCGTTGGTGAAATCCTTGCCGGTATCATTCTTGGTCCAACAGTCTTTGGCACTATCGCACCAGATATGTTTAATGCTATTTTCACTAATTCAAAGTCAACAGATATAGCGATAGATGGAATAACAAACCTTGCAGTTATAATGCTTCTTTTAGTTTCCGGATTGGAAGTTAATTTGTCATTAGTATTTAAACAAGGGAAAACAGCTTTATACACAAGTGTAATTGGAATGGTATTTCCTTTTGCTATTGGTTTTTTGGCTGCATATTTTTTCCCTGAATTTCTTGGAATCAAAGACCCTTCATTAACATTAATTTTTGCTCTATTTGTAGGAACTGCACTTTCTATTACCGCTCTCCCGGTAGTTGCAAGAACATTAATGGACCTTAATATTTTTAAGACACAAATTGGTTTCTTAATAATAGCTTCTGCAATGTTTAATGACCTAATTGGCTGGTTAGTGTTCTCTTTTATACTCGGAATGTTGGGACAATCAGGACACGGTTTTGATATTTCTATAATAGTCACTTCCACTTTGGTTTTTATTGCATTTATGCTAATTATTGGGAGGAAAATATTTAATCGAATCATTCCATTCATCCAAAATAAGACTACCTATCCAGGCGGTATATTAAATTTTATATTTATTCTTGGATTTTTAGGTGCGGCATTTACTGAATATATCGGCATTCATGCAATCTTCGGAGCATTTATTGTAGGTATAGCTATTGGTGATTCTGCACACTTAAAAGAGCAGACAAGAGAGATGGTCCAGCAATTTGTAACAAATATTTTTGCTCCATTATTTTTTGTTTCAATCGGACTTAGAGTAAATTTTATCACTAGTTTCGATTTTATGATCGTATTGATATTTGTTGTACTTGCATTTGCAGGTAAAGTAATCGGCTGTGGATTAGGTGCTTATTGGGGCGGTATGAAAAAGGATGAAGCACTTGCAATTGGATTCGGAATGAACTCTCGTGGTGCAATGGAAATTGTTCTTGGTATTCTTGCCTTGCAGGCAGGTCTTATACATGAAAGAGTTTTCGTCGCACTTGTTATTATGGCACTCGTTACTTCTTTATCAAGTGCACCATTTATGAGTTACTTTATTAAGCGATTCAAAAATTCAATTGATATAAATTCATTACTTAGACCCGATCTGGTATTCTTTACAAATTCTGATTCAAAAGAATCTGTAATCGAAGAATTAATTAGAAAACTTTCTGAGAGGTATAAGCTTGATTATACCTATATTAAAAGTGAGGTAATGAAAAGGGAATCGATTATCTCCACAGGATTAGGCAATCATCTTGCGCTTCCGCATGCTAAGATCAAAATTTCGGAAGTTCATTTCGCGATTGCTGTTTCAAAAGAAGGAATCAATTTCGAATCGCTTGATGAAAAGCCGGCTAAAATTATTATTCTCTTGCTTACTCCTTTTGATCATCCGGAACTTCAACTCCGATTAATTTCGGAAATCTCAAAGAAATTCAAAGATGAAGAATCGGTAAAAGAATTAATTGAATCAGGTGATATTAATAACTTTATTACTAATTTTAAGGCACTATAAAATCACTATTACTATATGAATAACATTATTACTGCATTGGGAAGTAAGACTATCCAATTCTTTAGAGAGTTTGGTCAGGTTTCGATATTATTCTTCGATATTATTAAAAATGGACCAAAACTTCTTAGAAATAGAAAAGAGTTTGTTTTCCAAATGGGGCACATCGGAGTAAACTCACTTCCATTAGTAATTATAATAGCATTATTTACAGGAGCTGTTGCCGCTTGGCAAGCAGCATATCAATTAAAGGGGATTGCTCCTTTGTCATTTCTAGGTACAGCCACAACTAAAGCAATTATCACAGAACTAGGACCGGTACTAACAGCAATTGTGATAGCTGGCAGGGTAGGGGCTTCAATAGCAGCGGAAATCGGATCCATGAAAGTAACCGAACAGATTGATGCACTCGAAACAATGGGAATTAATCCGGTAGGTTTTTTAGCATCACCTAGATTTTTTGCATCTATTATTATGATACCTATTCTTGTAGTCTATGCTAATGTAATTGCAGTCTTTGGTGCATTTTTTATTTCCAATCAGTTTCTTGGAGTTTCCTTTAATGTGTTTTTTGAATCCGTGAGACGCTATTTTTATTTCGGCGACATGTTATTCGGATTACTTAAAGGAGGAATCTTTGGTGGTATTACTGCATTGATGGGCTGTCATATTGGTTTCAGAACCGAAGGTGGTGCTGAAGGTGTCGGCAATTCTACTATTCGTTCATTTGTTCTTAGCTCTGCAATGATATTAATTATGGATTATATTCTATGGACACTCCGCTCATAATTATTACTGCCTTGTAAGAAGCTTTCCCTTTCTCTATATTTGTCGATTAAAATTATCCATGGAAAAAATTATCAGACCACTCGATGTAAATATCACTAAGCTTCAGAATGGGGTTACAGTTATTACCGAAATGATTCCGCATGTAAAATCTTTCTCTCTCGGATTTTGGTTTAATGTAGGTTCTCGTCTCGAATCACACGCAAATAATGGTATCAGTCATTTTATTGAGCACATGCTTTTCAAAGGGACGCAGAAAAGAAGCGCGAAAAAAATCTCCGAAGAGATAGAAGAGCTTGGTGGATACTTAAATGCATTCACATCAAAAGAGCATACCTGTTTTTATGGAAGAGGACTTTCATCTCATCTAGAAAAAACTTTTGATGTACTTGCTGATATGGTTTCCTATCCATTATTTAAAAGCACAGATATTAAAAATGAATCTAATGTTGTAATTGATGAACTTGATGATATAGAAGATAATCCGGAAGAATTAATTTTTGATAAATTCGAGAGTATAATCTTCAAAGGCAATTCATTAGAACTTCCGATTATAGGGACAAAAGGGAATCTTAAAAAATTCAAGAAACGCGATTTAGATGATTTTATGAAAGAGCATTACACTTTCGATAATCTATATATAGTAGCATCGGGATTTCTTCAACATAAAGAAGTAGTGAAGTATGCTTATAAATATTTACAGAAAGATTTAGGAAAAAGTAATAGAGCTGTTCTTGAACCTGTAAATACTTTTAGACAGAATTTATATATTAAGAAAGAGACTCAGCAAACGCATGTAATAATCGGCAATACAACCGAAGGATATAATAGCAAACGCAGAGTTGAGATTTCTGTTCTATCGAATATTCTGGGCGAGGGGAGCAGTTCTCGTTTATTCCAGAACCTAAGAGAAAAAAATGGAATCGCTTATCAGATAAATACATTCCTAAATTCATTTTATGATATTTCAACTTTCGGTGTTTATTTTTCTACAAATGATAAGACTACCGAGAAAGCACTTGAGATTATCCGAAAAGAATTTGTGAAAATAAAATCGAAAAAAGTAACAGAGAAGGAATTGAACCGAGCTAAAGAATATATTATCGGCAATATGATAATGAGTATGGAGAGCACCAATAATAGGATGATGCGAATTGGGCAGTCTTTAATTTATTATGGTAAAGTAAGACCTATGACGGAGACAATTCGTATTATCGAAGCAGTAACGCCAAAGATGGTTCAAGAGCTTGCACATGAATTATTGAATGAAAGCGAATTGGTGAACGTAATGCTCAGTGGAAAAAATAAACTGCTTGAGAAAGCAGCTTGAAAATATTGAATAAAGTTAAATTATAGATTAATTTTAATTAACAAGAAATTAATTAGCGGGCGCATAAAATGTTTGCAAAATTATTTTCATCTTCAACCTACGGCATTAAAGCTTACATCGTGGAAGTGGAAATCCACTGTGAAAGAAAACTTCCATCGGTTACGATTGTTGGACTTCCGGATAGTGCTATTAAAGAGAGCCGGGAAAGAGTAACTGCCGCAATAATCAATTCCGGATTTGAATTTCCGTTAAAAAAAATCACAATCAATCTCGCCCCCGCTGATATTAAAAAAGAGGGGAGTGCATTTGATCTCCCTATCGCTATCGGAATTTTGGCTGCCAACGGTTTAGTGAATATTTCTAAACTAAATAAAACAATTCTGCTCGGTGAACTTTCTTTGGATGGAACTTTGCGAAAAGTAAAAGGGATTCTCCCGATTGCATTTGAAGCAAAGAAAAAGGGGTTCACAAAAATTATACTCCCTTATGAATCGGCACGGGAAGCCGCATTAGTAGAAGGAATTGAAGTTCTCCCTTTTGCCAATTTCAAAGAACTCACTTCTTATCTCAATGACCAAGAAGAATTATTCCGGGAAGTTTATCGCAACGAAGAAGAACTCGAGGAATTAAATAATTATGCGATCGATTTTGCAGACGTAAAGGGGCAGGAGAACGTAAAAAGGGCGTTAGAGATTGCTGCTGCCGGCGGGCATAATATTATAATGATAGGACCTCCCGGCTCGGGCAAAACGATGCTCGCAAAAAGAATCCCAACAATCTTGCCTCCATTGACTTTTATTGAAGCGATTGAGACCTCGATAATTCATTCGGTTTCGGGAATCTTGAGCGATGAGGCACCGCTTGTAAATCAAAGACCATTTAGAAATCCGCATCACACAGTTTCGGATATTGCGCTTATCGGAGGCGGAACGGTACCCAGACCCGGTGAGGTTTCTTATGCTCATAATGGAGTTTTATTTTTGGATGAACTTCCTGAATTTAAAAAGAATGCTTTGGAGGTATTAAGACAGCCGATTGAAGATGGGAGTGTAACAATCAGTCGGGCGAAAATAACGCTCCAATTTCCGGCAAATTTTATGCTCGTTGCGGCAATGAATCCGTGTCCGTGTGGATATTTCACCGATCCTAATAAAGAATGCAGTTGCAATACGGGGCAAATTCAGAAATACCTTTCAAAAATATCGGGACCATTATTAGATCGGATTGATATTCATATTGAAGTGCCGGCGGTGAGGTTTAAGGAGCTTACATCAAATGCTAAAACCGAAAATTCATCGGCGATAAGGGAGAGAGTTGTAAATGCGAGGAAAGTGCAATTGGACAGATTCAAGAATACTTCGGGGATTTTTTCCAATTCCGATATGGGGACTAAGGAAGTAAAGAAGTTTTGTGCTTTGGATAGCAAATCTTTAGAACTCCTAAAGATGGCGATGACACGATTTTCTCTTTCAGCAAGGGCATTTGATAGAATATTGAAATTAAGCAGAACGATAGCCGACTTGGATAATGAGAAAGAGATTTTAGTGCAGCATATAAGTGAAGCGATACAATACCGATCCCTCGACCGTGAATATTGGGGGAGATAACGAGTGGAGTATTTACTTTTTGAAGTAGCAACATAAATTTTTTTTAATAATTAGAACCAATTGGGGGAATATGAAAGCTCTTGTTTTAGGAGCGAGCGGTGCAACAGGCAAGTTAGTTATGCAGCAACTTATCAAAAAGAACATACAGGTTCGAATAGTAGTAAGAGATTCTGCAATTATACCGACTCAAGTTTCTGATAATAAAGCTATTGAAATAATTAGAGGAAATATTAATGATTTCGAGCTTGTAAAAATCAAAGAGCTTATAAAAGACTGTGATACTATTATCTGTTGTCTTGGGCATAATTTAAGTTTTAAAGGGATTCTCGGTCCACCACATAAATTAGTTTTCAATATAGTTGTGAAAATAATTGATACGATAGAGTCACAAAATCTGAACCCAAAATTTATCCTTATGAGTACAACCGCATACACTAATAGAAAGTTAGGAGAAATTAATACAGTAGGGGAAAAGATAGTATTTTCATTATTAAAATTCGCATTGCCACCTCACAAAGATAATATGCTGGCTGCTGATTATCTTGTTTACAAAATAGGCTCACAAACCAAAATAGAATGGGTAGCGGTTCGACCAGATTCACTTTTCGATGAAGAAAGCAAGAGTAACTACGAGATATACAATAAGAAAATTCGAAGTCCCATTTTTGATTCGGGCAAAACGAGCAGAATAAACGTCAGTGATTTCATGGTGGAGTTAGTAACTAATGAGAAATTGTGGGATGAATGGAAACACAAAACTCCCGTTATCTATAATAAATTCAATAATGAAAAAGGTTCAGTACAATGAGGCAATTTTTTGGTTCTTTAATTTTACTTGTAATTATTTTCTCCATTTCTTCCAATGCCCAAAATGTTGAAAAGGATTTTGTATTAAGTGACATCAATAGGAAAGTAAATGAATATCCAAATCAGTTTGATTTAAGTACACCTCTAAATTCATTTCTTACTTTCAAATATTTACAAGTAGATGGGAAACAGGGTTTGTACCAATCAGTAAATACTTATCGTTTTAGAGGAGTATTCGCTAAACCGAATTCACCTAACATTGAAGTTAGTAATGAGAAAAAAGAGAAACTACTAAATACAAAAATTAGAAGAGTAATTATTTTTAAGGATTCGATTGCGGGAATAATAACTGATTATTCTGAACCAATGTGCATAATTACATATTTGAGTTTTGAAGATGGTAAGTGGTTAAATGCAGGTGAAGATCTCGGGAACGATTTGAATGATGCTGTAAACGTATTTAAGAAAAAGTGCAGCAATTTTTTAAATTATGTTTATCGAATTAAAGAACTTAAATCTGAGTCAACTGATACAACTGCATTTACTAATTATTTAAAGAATAATGGGAAAGTACCAAAGGACTTTATTCTTGATGCACTATCAAATCATAAAATTGTTATATATGGCGAAATACACAGACGCAAATCCTCGTGGGATTTAATGAAAAGTGTAATCACGAATTCGACATTTGCATCAAAGGTTGGGACAATTTTTATGGAGGTTTCTTCGGATAAGCAAAATGAGCTTGATAAATTTATTGCCAATGAGGAATTAGATGTTGAAATAATTCAAAATATTTTCCGAGACCTTCAAATTAATGGCTGGTATGATAAAGGGATGTATGAATTTCTAATTGAAATATGGAAATTGAATAAAACACTACCAAAAGAAAAAAGAGTAAACCTTGTCTGTGTAGATGAACCGCGACCGTTTGGATTATTTAAAAACTATGAAGAAATGAAGACTCATTTTAACAGTATTTTAGATAGAAATGAACAGATGGCTAAGATTATTTCGGAAACAATTTCGAATAATAAGGATAAAAGAAATAGCTTATTTATCGTTGGCAATGGCCACGCTTTTAAATCTCAGGTTCCCGGATTTGGTGTTGATAGACGTAAGAATGAAGCTAAGCCAACTGCCGCTGCTCAATTGACAAAAATATTTGCCCCCGATGAAGTTTTTTCGATTTTTCAACATTGTCCAGTAATTAGTAATGATGGCAAAATTCGCGGCTTAATTAGAAATGGAATTTTTGATTCTGTTTTTGCAAAAGTTGGGAATAAGCAAATTGCCTTTGAATTAAAGGATAGCCCATTTGGTAAAGAACCTTTCGATGGACTTTATGAAATTACTTATGATAATGAAACCGGTAATTTTGAAAATAATTATGATGCTTATTTATTTCTTGGACAGTTAGAATCAGAAAATGAAGAATACTTGTTTTATGATATTCTTACTGATGAATATGTTAAAGAATTGGAAAGACGTGCAAAAATGACAAATTCTAGCGTTGAAAAATGGTTTGGAATAACTGAAGTTACGAAAGAAGCAATTATTGAGAAACTAAAAAGTAGCAGCCAAAATAAGAAGCGATGGATGAATTTATGAACAAAATGGCGAAAAAAAGTAATTGTGAATAAACGAATTAACTCGAAAATGAAGTATCCTTTGAAAGGGATAATCTTACTATTAATTGTAAATCAATTATCTGGACAAGAAATAAGAGTTTCTGATGATCTGATTTTGAAAAAAATTTCAAATAATTGTTATGTCCATACACAAAACAATAACAATGGACTGATATATATAAATAATGGACAAGCTATTATTGTTTCAACTCCCGATTCTGATATTGAAACACAAAATCTTATTGATTGGGTAAGAAATGAAAGGCATTCAAAAATTGTTGGATATATTATTGACAGATGGCATCCAGATGCAATGGGGGGATTAGACATTGTTCAAAAGAATGATATAAAAACATATTCTTACGAATTAACAAGGCAGATTGCCAGAGAGAAAGGTTTACCAATTCCAGAAATCGGATTTAACTCCCAAAAGGTTATTAATGTCGGAGATAAAAAAGTGATTTGTAATTTTCTTGGTGAAGCACATACTACTGACGGCATTGTCGTTTGGATACCAAGTGAAGAAGTTCTATTTGGAGGAAATGAGATTAGAGAGCATAATGGATGGGTTGGAAACATAAGTGATGCAAACCTTGATAAGTGGTCTGAAACGGCAAAAAGAATCAAAAAAGAATATGGTGCAGCAAAAATTGTCATTCCGGGACATGGAAATTATGGAGGACCAGAATTAATAGATTACACAATTAATTTATATGACCTATCTCCTAATGTTTCAACCGAAAAAGCTTCAGAAGTATTTCTTTCTACTGAATTAAAAACAGACAATGTCATTTTTATAAAAGCTGAATATGACTCACTTCATGGCGGTGAACGAATCTTGAAAAATGCAATAGTGGTTGTTCAAGATTCAACAAAATTCATAGAAATTGAATCTCCACAAATTATTTATCAACCTGTCAATCAAAGAATCAATTCTGAAACCGGTAGGGTAAAAATTTATGATAAAAAAAATGACAAAGAAATTCTGAGAATAGATGTCAACTATAATAGATTGATTGTTTATGAATATGATAATACTATTGGATTTGTTGTAGTACTAAGAGGAATAGAAAATAACAACCGTAATTGATTATAAGGTGGTATGCTTGTTATAAGACTCAGGTTAGAGGTAAGATCATTCTTTACTTAAATAAGTTGGAGGATATAGTACAATGAAAAATAGATTAGGTCTATTTATTGTTGGTATTACTCTTTTGTTAAATTCTACTATTGTATTTCCTTGTACCTCGTTTATTTTAAAAAATAGCAATAGTATATTATTGGGGCATAACTTAGACTGGCATATAGGAATAGGTTTATTTATGACAAACCAACGGAATGTTGAAAAAACTGCACTAATGGAATCGTTGGAAAATCCCGCAAAGTGGGTATCACAATTTGGAAGTATTACTTTTAACCAGGTGGGTAGAGACCTACCTTATGGCGGAATGAATGAAAAAGGCTTGGTTGTTGAGCAAATGACATTAGGGCAGACAGAATATCCCCGGAAGGATTCTCGCCAAACAATTTCAGCATGCCAATGGATACAATACCAGCTCGATAATTGTTCAACTATTCAAGAAGTGATAGGAACTGATAAAATAATAAGGATAGTTGATAAGTCATCAAAGTTTCATTTTCTCATCTGTGATAGATCGGGAAGTAGCGCTGTTATTGAATTTATTGATGGAAAAATGATTGTTAAGGTAAACGAACTGCTCCCGGTAACTGTATTAGCAAACAGCACTTATGATGAATCAATTTCAGCATATAAAACAAAAATTAATACTGATTATAATAGATCGCTTTATAATTTTTGTACTGCGGCAAGTATGATTGATGATTATTCTAAAAACAATAAGGAAAATGATATTTCTTTTTCGTTCAAAATATTAAATTCAGTAGCACAAGAGCATTTTACTAAATGGAGCATAGTATATGATATACAAAATTTAAAAGTATATTTTAAGGTTTTTGAATCTCCTACATTAACAAAGACTCAAATTATGTATTTGACAGAAGTAGGTTTTGCAAAAACAAAAATAGTCGATTTAAATCAAATTGATTTTGCCTGTTCGTCACCTTGTTTAGTAATTGATCTTGATTTAGATGAAGAAGGTTTAGTTAATTCATATTTTCAAAAATATACAACAAATATTAACATGGAGTATATTTCTAGGGCATTCGATTATTTTTGGCGTTTAGGAGTTCCGATTCAAGTTTCGGAGGAAGGACTAAATTACTTAGCAAAATACCCGGAAAGTTTTAAATGTATTGATAATAGATAGAAATATATATGCAGCAGATCAAGCGGAATGAAGTTAATAAAAACACATAGGAGTGATAATGAGTCGTACTTTTTTGATTGTATTATTTTTTACTGTATTTAGTTGCATTTATTCTCAAGATAATCTTGAATTAAAAAAAATGTATGATGAAGATCAAAATTCCAGGGGAGTTGAAAAGATTGACTGGGATGTGTTATTAATTCAAGACTCGACAAGAAGAGTAGAAGTAACAGAAATGATTAAGCAAAACAAAGTATCAACCTCAATGGATTACTTTCACGCCGCAATGATTTATCAACATGGGAATGATTCGACATCATATAAACTTGCATGGGAATATTCAAAAAAGGCTGCTGTAATGGATTCAACCAATTTAGATGCACGTTGGCTCTCTGCAGCAAGTTACGATAGATATTTATTAAGTGTGGGAAAACCTCAAATATATGGGACACAATTTCTTGTTATCAATAACAAATATTACTTAAGCGATATTGATACAACAAAAGCAACCGATTCAATAAGAAGATACTTTAAAACAAGAACTTTGAATGAGATACGCGATTTTTTAACTAAACAAAATGGAGAAGACAATGGTCTTTTAATCTATCCAAAATCAAATAATGTCAAAATAATTGTAAAATAGTTTAGGATTATCATAAATTTACGAATTATGTTTTTTCTTAACTACCGTATCATATGCTCAGAAGCAAAATTCTAAATATTAATATTGGATGACTAATTAGGGAAGGATAAATAAAATAAATGAGGATAGTTTTTTTTAGTAAATATTATGATTCTTGATATAGAGTGAATTAATGAGTTGGATTTTTGGTGCCATAAATGCTTCGGAAGATGTTAGCAAAATAAAAAGTGTTCTTAAAGAGAAATCACTTTTTTCTTTTGATAGTAATAACATTTCCATTTTATCAGGTGGTAATTCTGAAACCTCTTTTTCCGAAAATGATATTGCTCAACAAAAAGGTTGGGTATCGGTCGGAACAGGAATAATTGAAGATAGTAGTAATTTCTCTATTTGTAACAAAGAAAAATGGAACTCACTACTTTCACGCAAAGAAGTAGATGTTAAAAATATATTTGGACATTATGTTATTATTAAGTGGGATAAAAAAAATCTTTCTATTTATACAGACCAACTTGGACTTAGAGATATTTACATTTCAAAGAATTGTAGCAAAATATATTTTTCTACCCGTATTGATTGGTTAACGAAATTTGTAGAAGCCAAAATTAATTTTGAAACATTCGGAAGCCGCTGGCTACTATATAATCAGATCTCTTCTGAAAGTGTTTTATCAAATATTAAGCGATTATCCGCCGGAGAATCAGCGAAAATTGATTTAATAAATTTAACAATCAATTATGCTTCGAATGATTTTATGCCTACTATCAGCGATACCAATTCTGAAATTTCGATTGACCAATTTTCAGAAAGGTTAGACAAACTAATTCAAGTACCCCTTTCTACAAATAGAAAAATATCTTTAAGCTTATCGGGAGGGATGGATTCAAGAGTTCTATTATCATCATTAATTAAAAATGTAAAATTCGATTTATGGGATTCTCATACATTTGGGGAAGAAGATCATCCTGATTTTACAATATCAAAAAAAATTGTCGATCAATTTAATTTCACTCACAAAGGTTTTAATCGCAAAAGGCAGTCACCTGATATTTATATAGATGAATTAAATGATTTTTGTGGAGAGACAATTGTAAATAATTCTGCATCTTCAATAGTTCATCTTAATAATTATCTAATGTTAAGAGATTGGAAAGAGATAACTATTATAGATGGCGGTTATGGTGAAATGTGGAGGAGGGAGTTTTATAATAGGCTATTAATAAAAGGCAAAGTTTCAGTTCTTGAGAGAAAGTATAATAAAATTCTTCCTCATCTTAAGCTTTTTAAGGCAGACATTTTTTCAGAAGAGATCAATGCTATTATGTGGAAGGGTTGCAATAATCAGCTTGAAGCTATATTTGAGAGACTTCCCGATGTTGAGAAAATCGGAGTAGAGAACTGGCTTGATCTATTTGCATTTAAAGCACGTCTACCGAATTATTTTGGTCATGAACAATCTAGAATTGATGCGGTCGTTCAGACGTATATGCCTTTTATTCAAATCCCCTTGCTTAAAGATTTATATGCAATTCCGATCAACAAGAAAAAAAATGCAAAGCTTTTCCGTCAAATTATTAAAAATAATAGTAGAGAATTATCAAAATATTGGTTAGCAAAAGGGGATATAACTCATCCTTTTGCGTTTACAATGATTCAATCTCGATTATGGAGTATGGCTAATAAAAAGATAAGGATTAATCAATTTCATAAGAATCCGAGGGTAGAGTTTCTGCAATATATGGGTGATTATGTCTATGATATATTAAGTTTAAAATGTGTAAAGGAAGCGGGATTTTATGATAGCAGGAAAATCGATAAAATTCTCACTAATTTTCGCACGAATCCGAATGCAGTTGTCAATGAATTAGACTGGTTGCTTTCATTTGAAATATTCAGAAAAGTGACAAATATCAGATTAATATAGTTAATTTGGCAGTGCAAAATTTTTTCATTTGTATATCTTGCATTTTATTATAAATCAATCTATATTTGAAGCTCGGCTAAAAATCAGTGGTGTAATATATCTGGGCGGACGCCGGAGTTGGAGAGCCGGGGCGGACTGTAAATCCGTTGGTGTACGCCTTTGGGGGTTCGAATCCCTCGCCGCCCACAAGATTTCACCACT
>JALNXG010000031.1 GCA_023230485.1 Melioribacteraceae bacterium | reverse complement strand
TGTATAAATTATAATAACGGATTTTGTTGTATTATTTAATAAAAAAAGAGAGAAAGGATGTATGGCAAACGCAAACTTCAAGACACCCGTACCACAGAATGAACCAATCAGGAATTATGCTCCTGGTTCACCTGAAAAGAAGGCTTTGAAAGCTAAGTTAGATGAACTTTCAAGCCAACAGATTGATATACCTATAATTATCGGTGGAAAAGAAATAAGAACCGGCGACACTGACAAATGTGTAATGCCACATAACCACAAACATCAACTCGGTACTTATCACAAAGTAAGTGAAAAAGAAGTAACAGCCGCAATTGATTCAAATATGGAAGCACACAAAGCTTGGTCGAGAATGGATTTTAGCGATCGTGCAGCAATATTTTTAAAAGCAGCCGACTTATTAGCTAATACAGAATGGCGTTACATCATCAATGCCGCTACAATGCTCGGACAAAGTAAAAATCCATTTCAAGCAGAAATCGATAGTGCATGCGAACTTGTGGATTTCTTCCGCTTTAATGTTCATTACGCAAATCAAATTTATAGCGAACAGCCGATGTATTCACCTGTCGGAATGTGGAATCGCTTAGAATACCGCTTATTAGAGGGATTCATCTTCGCAGTTGCTCCATTTAATTTTACATCTATTACAGGTAACCTCCCAACTGCACCTGCAATCATGGGAAACGTTGCTCTTCTGAAACCGGCATCCAGTTCAGTTTATTCTGCTTATTACATAATGAAATTATTAGAAGCAGCAGGACTTCCTGCCGGCGTTATTAATTTTATTCCCGGCTCCGGCTCTAAAGTTGGCAATCCGGTTTTGGATTCTGAACATTTCGGCGGTATCCATTTTACAGGTAGTACTCCTGTATTCCAAAATATGTGGAAAGTAGCATCAACAAATCTACCTAAATATAAATCATATCCTCGTCTTGTAGGCGAAACAGGCGGTAAAGATTTTATATTTGCTCATTCAAGTGCTGATGTAGTATCACTTGGTGTTTCTCTTATCCGCGGCTCGTTTGAGTATCAGGGACAGAAATGCTCTGCCTCATCTCGCGCATATATCCCTAAATCTATCTGGGGTCAATTAAAAGAATATATAGTAGAAGAGATTAAAACTATCAAAATGGGCGACCCAACCGATTTCACTAATTTCTTCAATGCTGTTATCGATAAAGCTGCTTTCAATACTATTAAAGAATATATCGACTACGCTAAGAATGCCAACGATGCTGAAATTATTTGCGGTGGTAATTATGATGATTCAGTTGGATATTTTGTTGAGCCGACAGTTATAGTTACAACTGATCCAAAATTCAAATCGATGGAAGAGGAAATTTTCGGACCGGTAATGACTATCTACGTTTATGATGACAATAAGTTTGAAGAGACTTTGACTATTTGCGACCAAACTTCTCCTTATGCACTTACTGGAGCTATTTTCGCTAATGATAAATATGCCGTTGATATAGCAAGTAAAGCATTATTGCATTCAGCGGGTAATTTCTATATCAATGATAAGCCAACCGGTGCAGTCGTTGGTCAACAGCCATTCGGCGGTGCTCGCGGCAGCGGTACTAATGATAAGGCAGGCAGCCATTTGAACCTTATCAGATGGGTCTCTGCTCGTACAATTAAAGAAAACTTTATTCCTCTTCGCGATTATAGATATCCATTCCTTCAAGAGAAATAAAAAATATTAATAGTAAATTAATCTCATTTCCCTCGGCTCCAATGCCGGGGGTTATTTTTTAGGAGTTCATTCCATGCAAAAACGTATTATCTACCTCTTTGTCATTCTTTTTTCATTCGTTTCACTTCAAGCTCAGGGTCAGCTCGCCGAAGCACTTAAAAAAATGCCCGAAGTAATAGCCTTCAAAGAAATGAAGCATGATACAATGTATACCGAGTCTTACGAAGTTTATTTCAAACAGTTGCTTGATCACAATAATCCTACCGGACCAACTTTCAAACAGAGAATAATTATTTCCCAAGTAGATTTCAAAAATCCTGTTTTATTAGTTACCGAAGGTTATGGAATTTGGTCGGGTGCTCCTTATGAACTTTCTAGAATGCTCAATTCTAATCAGATTGTTGTAGAACATCGTTACTTCAAAAATTCAATGCCTGATAGCTCCATATTCGATTGGAAATATCTTAACGTTGCGCAAGCTGCTGCTGATCATCACGCAGTCGTAGAAGCATTCAAAAAACTTTATTCAGGTAAATGGGTCAATACCGGAATCAGTAAAGGCGGTCAGACCACCATCTATCATAGCTATTTTTATCCAAATGATGTAGATGCTTCCGTTCCTTATGTTGCTCCATTGAATCTAGCACAAGAGGATCCACGCATCTATCATTGGTTAAATACTGTCGGCTCGGATGAGACACGCGAAAAAATAAAAGAATTTCAATTAGAAGTTTTCAAACGTTATGATGAAATGATGGCATTTGTGAATAACGATATCACTACCGATAAATTAGATATGTACGTGGATGCAGAGACTGCATTTGAATTTCAGGTACTCGAATATCCATTCTCGTTTTGGCAATGGGGACATAAACAGGAAGATATTCCTGCTCCTACTGCTTCATCTCCTGAATTATATAAGCATTTGAAAAAAATTGTTGGACTTGGTATGTACACGAAGGATGATGTCCAAGGACTTCATTCCTTTTTTGTTCAAGCATATAATGAAGAAGGATATTATAGTTATGATATAACGGACTTCAAACGGTATATGAAAAAACTTACTAAGAGTGCTTCTAATATTTTGTTTGTTCCGAAGGATGCACCTGTAAATTATAATTGCAAAGTGAATCAAGGCGTTTATAATTGGGTTCAGCAGAAAGCAAATAATTTTATTTTTATTTATGGCGGATATGATACATGGACTTCCACATCGGTAGAATTGCTCGGGCTTACTAATTCAGTTAAGATGGTTAAGAAAGGTGGCTCTCACGGCACTCGTATTAAAAATTTCTCCGATGAAGAAAAGAAAATCATTTATGATAAGCTCGAAGAATTCTTAGACATGAAAGTGAATAGACTTTAATTCTGCAGGCATTGTCTTCCGGAATTATTATGGGTTTTATTGAATATAATCCTGCAGCATAAAAGGATACACTTAGTTTATCCAAGAAAATAATCTAAGTGTATCTCATTATTAATCTCTCCTCCCCTTTTTGAACGCTTCTATTCTCCCATCTGTGGAAAACATTTTCGATAATGAATTTGAATTTGAAACTACAAGTAATTCTTAAAACACTATTTCTAATTTTGGAGATATTTGCAATAATATCACAAATATTTTTAAAAATTGCTAATTAAAAGTGTTGCGCTTTAATATATATTTGTGTTAATTCATTATAAATGATTTATTCATTTATTACTAACTAGATTTATTTAAAGTAATCTGGGGTCACAAATGATAAGAGATCAATACTTATATCATAATCTTCGAGAATATCACACTTTTAGATATAAGTCACGGAACTATCTTCTAAATGTAGAAGATATGAAAGCTTACAGAGTTGGTGATTCCCTTTTCAACGAATTAAGTATTTTAAAAGAGCAAGGTTTCCTCGAAACCACCAACAAAAAAATTAAAATTTCATTAGAAGAATTGGAATTAACGAAAATTTGCGCCCCTCATAATCACACAGAAATAACTTACCCGACTGATAAAAAAATACTTCCCATTACAAGAATTTCATTAAATGTATCACAGATATGTAATATGAAATGTATTTATTGCTATGGACGAGATGGCGAATATGGGGAAAAAGGGCTAATGTATCGATCAACTGCATTTAAAGCAGTCGATTTTCTATTTAAATATTCAGATGATAAAAGTAATGTAAGTATTAATTTTTTCGGGGGGGAACCATTACTAAATTTTCCACTGATTAAAGAGGTTGTTAAATATTCCAAGTGCCTTTCAGTAAAAAAAGAGAAAAAGATTCATTTCTCAATATCAACAAACGGTACATTATTTTCGAAAAACGTAATCGAATTCTTTAATAAAGAGAAATTTTCGGTACAGGTGAGTTTTGACGGTGATAAAGAAATACAAGATATAAATAGGCCACTTAAGAAGGGACAATCTTCTTATGATTATATACTACCTGGTCTGAAAAAATTTTTAGAATCTCGAAATGGAGATGCTGCTGCGAGGGTAACCCTGACAAAATTTGATTCACTGGGAGAGAAAGTTAGAGAGAAATTAAAGAAAATTGGTTTTAAAAGAATAAATATTACTCCTGTTACTTCAATTATAACTGATGATTTTGCACTTAAAGAATCCAATTACCATAGTTTATTTAATGATCTTGATAGTATCTGCGATGAACTTATTGAAAGGGTAAAGTGTAAAAAGAATGTTAATGATAAAATTCTATTTAATTTATTAACTACACTTATTACAAGAAAAAAAACATTTTATTCATGCGGAGCTGGCAAGGGATTACTAGCAATATCCGCTTCAGGTAAAGTTTTCCCATGTCATAGATTTGTTGGTAACGATGAATTTATTTTAGGTGATGTTATTAGTATTAAGGAAGAGAAAAGAGCCCCATTTAATTATCCCCAGATTTATATGAGCCCCATATGCGCTAATTGCTATGCAAGGTATTTTTGTGGTGGTAACTGTTATCATGAAAATCTTGAAACTAATGGAGATATTTTTATTCCTCGTTTAACAAATTGCGAATTAATCAAGAAGAAAATTGCCGCCTCTATATATATTTATGATAATTTAGAAAACGAGGAAAGGGCATATTTAAAGAGCTTATTAAAAATAAACTAATTGCTACACTCTTTTGAAATAATATCAATTGGAGGTAAATTTATGGAAAGTGATGAGAAAAAAAACGAAAATCTTTTTGACATCATACTTGTCAATAATGATGAAGACATTTCCGCAATTAAGGCTGAACCACCAACCTGTCAAGATTGCTTTGTTGATTTTGTATCATGTAATCCTAATAGTCAAATTGATGACTGTACAATTAATTATGGATAATTAGCATTAATTATTAAATCGGTAAACTTAAATCAAGAAAGAGTGTAGCAATTAAATAGCAGAGAGGATTTATGAGATTATTTTTTTTAATTGTACTACCGTTTTTTTTTCAAACTTATGGTCAGATAAAGTCAATAAAAACAATATCAATTAACAGCGATATGAATATTTGGAGTTTTGCAGTATTAAAAAACTCTCAAACGAATGAAAATTATTTGGTAATATATAGCTTAAATGATAAACCTGCTAAGAGTAAAATCTCCGTTTATAATAGCAAGTACCAATTAGTACTAGAAAAGGAATTTACAGAAATATTACCTTATTTTTCCAGTTCATCTGGAAGCCACTCAACAGTTTTGGGAAGAAAAAACTTTCATTTTATAGGTGAGAAATATGTTTACATTTTAGATATAGATAAGTTAAAAATAGAGTCAATAAAACTTTCTGATAATAGATACGAAAATATAAATCAAAAACGTAGAGTATATTATGAACAACTAAATAATCAAGAAATCCTAGTTTTTGATTGCGGAAAAACAATAGATATTTATGCAACCAATCATTTTAAACTTTTATATTCCTTTAAAAAAGAATACGAAGAGAGGGGAAGCGGGACAAAACCATTCATCGATCAGAATAATATAATTTATCTAAACAAGAAAAACGAACTTATTTGCAAGGAAATTAAAACTGATAGAATTATTTGGGAATATAGTACAGGTACCGAAGGTATTTCATTTCTAGGTATTACTGTTGGAAATGCTCCCGATTATATTTCAGAATATATTTTAGTGGATGAAAAACCAAGATCAATTTTTATCAATACTTCCGCTGGTGATCTTATTAAAATTAATGCAGAAAATGGAAAGGAAATAGTTAAACATGATCGTTTTAGGAATAATAAGAATCTAACAAAATCTTATGATGGTAGATTAACATTTATTTCTCAGGCAGATATGAATGAGGATGGAATTCCTGATTTCCCATCTGTTTCAACTGATAAAAACATTTATTGTATTAATGGTAAAGATCTTTCGACAATGTGGTATTACTCGACAAGTTCTAAATTCGAAGACTTAATTTCGTTATATGATATCAATAGTGATTCAATCCCTGAAATATTTGCTATTAACATTGATCAAAGTATATTTATCATTGACGGAAAAACAGGGCATGCATTGGTTAATGAAAAACTTTCTACAAGTGGATTCGGTTCAAGAGCTGTTCTGTGCGATTATAATAGTGATGGAAGTTTAGATTTAGTATGTATACTTCCTACCAATCAAGTTAGCATCTATGAATTGAATGATATAAACGTAAACAAAGGTTTGATTGTTATTAATAAATAGAATTTAAAATGAAAAAAACATCTATATCCCCATCCTATAACCACCTTAATGAATAATTATTGTGTTTTAGGACTTGATTTAACCGAGGAGATGAAAACCTTAAAAAAAAATTTTCTAAAATGTTTGAGCGGTTTGAATACCCCTGAAATATCTCACCTTAGTCTTGATGCAACTTTTCAACCTGATAACTGGTTGATTAATTTTCCTTTTAATTTTTATCATAATTCTGATTTGCAAGAATCCAATTTAATTCGAAAACTAAGTTTAACAAATGCACTATATTGTTTTTATATTTTACGAGAAGATGATGTATTCGACGAATATCATTTGCCTAAAAAAGTTTTTCGTAGAATTATAATTGCAGCATGTCATTCACGTCAATTAAGAAATATGGCAATTGGTCAACTTCTTCATTTATGTGGCACTGAAATTTATCCTTATGTGTTTCGATACGAAAAAAAATATTACAATGCATTATCTTTCGAAAAAAGAGAACATTCTAGTCTTAAAAATAACTTTGATGAAAATACTTTAAATATTCTAGGTGAGAAGTTAATTCCATTGTGTCTACCATTTGTGGCTTTCTGCCAATTGAAAAATTGTGTAGATAAAATCCCTTTATGCGAAGAATTAATTATGAGTTACCATATAGCAAAACAACTGTATGATGATCTATCTGATATTAAAGACGATATACTTAAGCCGGATTTGTCTTATCTCATTAAAGTGTGTTGTAGTGGTAATCCTAGTGGCAAAAACTCTCTAAATTCAGTCCTTGAAATCATGTATAATAGCGGCATCGACTATAAGACAATTGAGCTAATAGATTACCATACTATTCGTGCTGAAAATATAGCCCATAAACTTAATTTTATGCTTTTTATTAGAGAAATTAAAAATTTACGAATGCTTGCGCATAACTATAAAAGAATAGTACTTCGATAATATTATTTGGTAATTTTATGAACGAATTAAAAATTACATCTATTACAAAAAAATATGAAAGCAAGATTGTATTAAATGATGTGTCAACAATCTTATCTAATGGTATTACGGGGATAATAGGTCCAAACGGCTCAGGCAAATCAACCTTATTGAAAATAATTACAGGTTTACTTACTCCAGATTATGGTTCAATGTCATATAAAGGGAATACAATTAATCCTCAATCAATGGAATGGAGAGTTAAAATTGGATATCTACCACAAGATCCAGGCTTATATGAAAGAATGACAGCTTACGAATATCTTGATTATCTACTAATATTATCGAAATGGAAGAATAAACAGAGTAGAAATGAAACAATAAATGAATTGATGGAGAAGATGAATCTTACGTCATTTGAAAATTATACTATCAAGGATTTATCAGGAGGTATGAGGCAGAAAGTTGCAATCGCACAAGCTTTAATCCATAATCCTTCGGTTATTCTTCTTGATGAACCTACTAATAATCTGGATACAGAAGAAAGAACCAGAATTCACAATTACCTTCTGGAAATTTCCAAAGAAAAATTAATTCTATTTATTGGTCATATAGTTGATGAATTATCAAGTCTATGCTCAACAATATTAATCTTTGATAAAGGAAAATTAATGTACAAGGGTAATCCCGAAAAATTAATTGAAATACAGAAAGAATTTATTAAAGAAATTAAAATACCGCTTAAAATCAATTTTCAAAAAATTAAAGAAACTTTAAAAATCTTAAATATAGGTCAAAGAGAAGACGAACTAATTGTCCATTTCGATTCGCGGTTTAATGACTACCCTGGAAGTTCCTTTAGTAAACCAACATTAAGTGAAGCCTACCAATCATTGATTTTTTCAAATCAGATAAATAGATAAACCCAAATGAAATCATTTATTTATTTCAATCTAAGAAACCTTTTTACTAAAACATTCCCGATTATAATATTTATTTATCTTTCCTTCGCTTGGTTTCTAAATGATAGAAATTTGAATCCGGCTTCATTCGATAGCAGCAGTAATTTAACCGGTTCATATGATTTAGTGTTATTTTCTATAATGTTTCTAAATTATGTCCTACTGGCAATTCAACATTTTGAAAAAGAGATTGCTAATAAAAGATTCACAATTCTTCATACAAGAATTTCTGAAACTCAGTTTATAGGAGGATTATTTGTCGCTTATATTTCATTTTTTATAGTTGGTTTTATCCTACCTACATATTTAGTAGCATTATTACAACAATCCATTTTTTCACCCGGTAACATCGAGTATGGGGTTTTTATTAGGAAATCCTTTAGTATCGCTCTAAGTTTACCAATAATATGGCTTACAATAGCAATATTTTTCTTTAGAAAATATCGCGATTCATTTGTTGTAATAATAATAGTGTTAATATTATATGCGGTTTCATTTGTTATTATTTACTTAACAAATGGATTAGTATTCGATTATCTCTGGCTTTATAAAATGACTAATTACAATGATTCTTTTTTACGATTGAGCTTGATATCATTATTCTGGAGTTTTCTTCTTTTTGTATCACTGATTTTTTTATCAAAAACATCAAAGAGAATAAGTGATGATGGTGGTAGTTCTTCTTATAAAAATAGTTTTCTGAGTAAACTTGCAGATAGATTTAACTTATATCTGGCTAAATTCCATATTAAAATGATGGGAAGAGCAAATCAGAAAATCCTCACTCTTTTTTTATTAATAGGATTGCTTCTTATTATCCCCGCAATAAAAAACCCAGTTGCTAATTTACTTGTCCTTGGTAAAATATATATTGGTGCATTTGTTCCACTTCTTTTCTCATTCAATCAATATTATATTATCCAAATAGACCGCGATGCAGGAATGATTCATAATAATTTTTTAAGAATGACAAAATATTCTAAAATCATTTTACATAGGTGGTTACTTTTGATAACGCCTCAATTAATTATTGTTTCAATATTTGTTTCTATTTTTAGCGCTATATTATTTCCTTTTCAAATAACATTTTACATCTATATAATACTTTTGTGCATCTGCTTAAGTTTAGTTAATCTTTTATTTGCAGTCATTAGTAAGAATAATAATGCAGCAAACCTAATTGTCTTTTTTTTAGTGTATCTTCAATTGCGAGATAATGTAAGAGAATCCTTTTTCAGAATGCCATTTTTGAAAAAGCTAAATATATTTGAACCGTTATTACAATCGGATAATGGCACAATTTTATTTATACACTTTTTGATTTTGATTCTTATACTGTTGATAATTTTATTTACACTAAAAATATTTTTGGATAAAGTTGAATATGTGGCTTTATAATTCTGCAGGGATATTCTTGCTAAGTTATTATTTCATTGACGTAGTTTATTTCCGTTTGCGAAAGAGAACATTAATCAAGAACATTAGAAAATTTATGCAACTCACATTGATAATTCTTGGGATATACAGTGCAGAGGTAGGCAGCTTCAAAGAGGTTTCAAGTTTTATAATTTTGGGAATATTATATATTCCAATTATGGTCGCCTTTAATTCTTCAACCATAAGGGCACTATTCAAGTTTCGTTTTAGAATTATAATGTTCTTTAAAACAATAATTATAGAACGTAAAAAATATTTTGTAATTGGTTGGCGTGTACTTAATGAAGAACTTGTCTGGAGATGCTCATTTATTTTTTTAATGAACTATTTTGTTGTTAATAACATAAATATTATTGTAATAGGTTCTGTTTTATTTTATCTTATTCATGTAGGGTTTTCTAAAAAAATAATTATTATTTCCGAACTCGAATTTTTAACCTTTATTTTTATCCTTTACATCTCTTTTAGCATCACCAAATCATTAGCTGGAATATGGTTTCTACATTTCTTACGTAACGGATACATAACTTTTATAAAAGAATGGCGTTCTATATGATAGGAATCATAAAGACTATTATCACAGCGATAAAATCTTTTGACAATAAGTGGAAGTATTTAAAACTCCCAGTTATATTTATGCTGTTTTCTAATATTACTAGTATTTTTGTCCCTCTGCTTGTGATGAAAATAATGGACCAATTCAAATTTTCTCAGAATCTTAACCTTTCCTTTGTTTTTTTATTAATGCTCGGATGGTTACTCTCATTGATTTTTATAAACACTCTGGAATATTATCGAAGGATTTTGATAAAAAAATATGACAACATAATTTTGATTAATTTGAATTATCTTATTTTACAATATTATAATCGGGGGAATTACCAACTTTGGATTAAAAGCAACTCTAAGGAATCCGCTGAGGAAGTAAAGAAAGATCTAGAAGATGTTATCTCTTTACTGCCAGGAATCTCAATACAATTTATGCGTAATTTTGTCTTGATGATAATTACATCAATAATATTATTCGTTATTAATTGGAAATTAGTTGTCGTTACCTTATTTTTAATTCCATTGTTCATTCTTTCATACTTTTTGTGGACAAACAAAATCAAAGTTCTCTATAAAGATTATAGACATCTAGGAGAAATATTTTTAAGCGGACTAGTAGAATATTTCCAATCAGTTCCACTAATTAAAATATACGATACTTCAGAAGTAGAAACTCAACTGCTAAACGATAAATTTAAATCTTATCTCCAAAAACAATATGCTTATTATTTAATTGTAAACAAGAGACAAACATATAATCAATTAATATCTTCAATTGCTCCTATATATTTAGCATTTTGCTTATTCTTTTTTATCTATTTAGGAATTGTTACAACGGGAGAGGTTTTCGCTTTTTGGGGAATTTTTTCCCTTTTTATTGGGTCACTCAAAGGGTTTACAGATTCGTACGAGGATCTTATTAAGTCAACATTAGTATTTGAAAAAATAAATGGATTTCAAGACCTCGGAGGAAAAAATTTTAAGACAATACATATTACTACCTTAAATGAAATTATTACAAAAAATTTAGTTGTTTCGTTCAAGGAGCACCGGGAAATAATCATTGCATATCCTAATCTAAAGTTAATGAAAGGAGAAATAATTCAGATTAGTGGAAAATCTGGATCAGGGAAAACGACATTTATAAAAATGCTACTTGATTTTTATCGACCAATTGAAGGGAATATATTAATTAATGGTCATTCAATTTGTGATGTCGATAAAAAATCCTATTACAAATTGATTGGTTATGTTGAGCAAAATGGATATATATATTCGCGTTCTTTTAAAGAAAACATTCTATTAGGAAGAGCGTTTAACGCCATTAGGTGGGAAAAAACAATTAATTTAGCTCGACTTAATGATTTATTGGACACATTGGAAAATAGAGAAAATGAACATTTAGGAGAGAACGGAATTCAAATATCTGGTGGTGAAAGGCAAAGAATTCTTATTGCTAGAGCTATTTATCATCAACCACAGTGGCTATTTCTTGATGAACCATTTATAGCAATAGATACGAAAAACCAAATTGAAATAACTAAAATATTAAAAAAATTGTCTGAGAGTATAACCATTGTTTTAATATCTCATCAAGATATTCCTTTTCTTAATGTGGATAAACGTTTTTCAATAATATGATTACAAAGATAATTGAAAATCTATAAATCGGCAGTAAAAGTTATTTACTGCCGATTTATAGTTTGTAAATTTTCATTCAAAATTGATAAGGGGGAGTGTAAATATTTTGGTATTGTTTTTATTTTAGATTCTTATAATTTTCGACAGTTATAATTGGTCTCGATTTAAAATAATTATTTCGGAGTTTTTATGATAAAGAATGAAAAAATATTTATTCCCGATTTAATTCAAAAACTAAAAGCAGTTCTTGTCATCTTAATGATATTTTCTGCTATTATTTTTTTTAATAGCTGTCAATCTGATGAAAATGATATTATCATTAATCCCGAAATAGGTTCTCTGCCTAAAGTTTTTGATGAGAATAAAAATGATTATTCTTTTTCCGGCGAATTAAAGGCAAAATTTGATCGATTCAAATCAAAGGGAGAAATTAAAAGGTGGGAAGTCGGAAAGCTAAATAACAAAATCACTTTTTCATTAGAGATGAAATATGTTTTAAACATTTTCGAGAACGAATTTGAATTTGAAATCACAAAGACATCAGATTCAAGTTTAAACGACAGTAAATTTTACTACGGAAATATTAGAGACTATGGTGTTATATATGTTGCCGGTAACGGCAATGAATATCTATTCCATATAATGCGAGATGATGATTTGTATAGAATTGAATGGTTAGGCGAAGGATATCATTTAATAGAAGAATTGGATAGGTCAATATTGAGTGGTGGTGATTGAAATTATAAGGAACAATGTTTCCATTTTCTTCTGTGATAAATCTGAACATCGTTTTAATAAAAACATTTGAACATAGCAATTAAGAAATACTAAGTTAACAAATTATCGACAGAAAAAGTTAATTACTGCCAAAATATTGTTCGAAAATTCTCGTTCTAAATTGACCATACAAGTGCAGCGGCTTAAGCCGCTGCTCTTTAATTTTCTACCTAACTACTACTTCAAGAATTTCCAACACCTACAATCTCAATAATTATTTATATCCCCACGCGGTTTTGGCATAATCAACTTTTAGGGCATCATAACGTTTCCTTTGTGTATCCATTCTTTTCATAAAATCTTTATAATCTTTCTGTGAGCTTTCTGTCCAAACCGATTCAGAAAGTGCTGCAATACGTGGGAATAGCATATACTCAATACGCGCTTCGGTCGGAATAAATTCCGTCCAGACATTTGCTTGTCCACCGAGCAGGTGTTTCTGCAAATTTTTATCAATTCCTTCTGGCATTGGCTCGAATGAATAAACCTTTTCCAATGGAAGAATTGCTCCCGGACCTTCCGGTTCTTTTGCTTTATCGCCTTGCAAATAATCAAAATAAACAAACTGATAAGGACTCATTACCACATCGTGTCCCTCTTTCATTGCAAGTGTTCCACCTTCCATTCCGCGCCATGACATTACAGCAGCTCTTTCTGGCAATCCACCATCTATAATCTCATCCCAGCCAATTAGCGTTTTCCCTTTCGATGCAACGAATTTTTCTATTCTCTTTACAAAATAACTTTGCAATTCAACTTCATCTTTCAACCCTTCAGCTTTTATGCGTGCTTGGCATTTTGGACATTTTTGCCATTCATCTTTTGCCGCTTCGTCTCCGCCGATATGAATATATTTACCCGGAAATAATGCCATTACTTCATCCAATACATTTTCTAAAAATGTAAAAGTATCATCATTACCCGCACAGAATATGTGCGTTATGGGCCAATACTGCCCGCCCGCAACCATGAACGGTCCGCCTGTGCAAGAAAGTTCAGGATATGCTGCTAATACCGCCAATGCATGACCCGGCATTTCAATTTCGGGTACAATTGTGATATATCTCTTTGCCGCATATTCAATTACATCTTTTACTTCATCTTGAGTATAGAATCCACCATAAGGGGTTTTTTCGCCTTGCTTAGCCTGTTCTCTTTCATTCCAATTAATTCCGGTTCTATCCACTCTCCATGCAGAAATTTCTGATAATTTAGGATATTTCTTTATTTCTATTCTCCATCCCTGATCATCGGTAAGATGCCAATGGAAAACATTTAATTTATGATAAGCCAAGTAATCGATATATCTTTTTACAACATCTGTTTTAAAGAAATGACGCGATACATCAAGGTGCATTCCTCTCCATTGATATTTGGGTGCATCTTTAATTGTTGCAGCCGGAATTGACCATTCAATATTTGCAACCTTGGTTTTGCTATATATTTCGGGCGGTAGTAATTGCAACAATGATTCTATACCATAAAATATCCCCGGATAATCATTACCTTTGATTACCACTTCATTATCGGTTACATTGAGTTCGTAACCTTCTTTCCCTATTTTTTCAGTTACTAATTTTAATATTATTTTTTTGCTACTTTTATTATTAATTGGTAATTGGAAACCCGCACTTTTTATTAATATGGAATTAAAGTATTCGGATATACTAATTAGGTCTTTATCGCTTGAATTAAACTCAAGTGAACTATTTTTATCCAATATAAATTGCCCTTCATGCTGAATTACCGATACTGGTTTTGGTATTATTGAAATCATAGCCTGCTTTTCTTTCATCTCTTTCATTGTAGAACAAGCCATAAGAGTAATTAATAGAAGTGAAATTAATAGATATACTGGTTTCATGTCGTTAAAATCCTTATGTGATATACAAATCTAAGGAAAGATAAATATAAATGGAATTGAAATGCAGTAAACGTTCTTTTTTAAGTATTAAAATAGCAGGAAGTTACTTTATGCAAATTGTCTTCAAACATACACAAGTGGAGACAATTTGCAAAATATTATAACTAATCAATCAGCATACAGATATCGCTTTATCTTCTGTGTAGGAGTTTTTTCAAATGGTTCGGGCTGTTCGATTATCTTATTAATCTTCGAGAATGAATTCACCCTTTCATTTACCTGAATTAATAATTCATCAAGTATTCTAGTTACCACTCCCCTTGCCTCATGCTCGGTCATTTTCTGAACTTTATATGTTTGGTCAATCTCTTCATTATTCAAATAAACTTTAGCAATAAGTTGAGAATTTCTCTCGACAACTATCGCTTCTTGAACACACGGGAATTCATTAATTATAGCTTCTAATTCTTCTGGATAAATATTTTTTCCGTTTGAACCGATAATAACGTTCTTAGATCTTCCCATTATATACAAAAATCCGTCCTTATCAAGCAATCCCAAATCACCACTTTTGAACCAGCCATCTTCAGTAAAAATTTCTTTTGTTTTAACCGGATCTTTGTAATATCCTTTCATTACATTTGGACCTTTAATCAATATCTCTCCTTCTCCATTTTTCGGATCCGGATTATCAATTTTTACTTCCATCCAAAGCATAGCTTTTCCGGCAGCTCGGAATCGAACTCCAATATTCCCGGTACCCGTTACTAATGGCGAAGTCTCCGTAAGTCCATAACCGATTGCATAAGGAAATCCGGCTTCTTTTAAGAATCGTTCTACATCAGAAGCTAATTTCGCTCCACCGATACAAAACATCTTAAGTTCGCCGCCAAACGTTTGAAGCAATTTCTTACCCGCTACTTTATTTAATTTCTTTCTGATCGTAGGTATTTTATACAATCCTCTTAAAACTGCTTTCTTATTAAATTCAGGTAAAACTTTATTACGATAAATTTTTTCGATTACTAAAGGAACCGAAAGCATAACAGTGGGCTTCACTTTTAATAATGCCGGAAGCAAAGCAGCGGCAGTTGGTGGTTTATCTAAATAAGTAACTGAAGCCCCAACAATCATTGGTGTAATTAAACCTAAGGTTGTTTCCATCGTATGAAATAATGGAAGTATAGAAAGCATTCTATCTTTTTCATGCATATCAATCATATCAAGTGTCGAGAGTGCATCCGATACAATATTTTTATGCGTAAGCATTACCCCTTTAGAATGACCCGTCGTGCCTGATGTATATAATATAGCCGCAAGATTATCTTCATCTACTTCACCCGGAAGCAATCCTACAAATTTCATTGCCGCTTCTTTTATCTTAGAAAATTCTTTCCTCGAACCTGAAATTACTTCTTTTATTATATCTGTCTTTGTATGTAATGGAACTACCGAAAAATCATCCACAAGCACAACTTTACTTAAAAAATCATTTTCGATATCTTCTATTTTATTATAATACTTGCCTGAAACAAATATCAATTTGCATTCTGAGTGCTTTAAAATATGAGCAATCTCGGTAGAATGAAATTCAGTCATTATAGGTACGACTACTGCACCTAAAATTGTAATAGCAAAATAAGCCACTCCCCAATTGGGTTGATTCTCACTTAATATTGCAACTCTGTCTCCGGCTATCACGCCTTCATTTTTCAAAAAATCAGTTACAGATTTTACTTTTTCCTTGAAACCGTAATAAGTATATTTCTTAGTTTCGACAAACGAAATGAATTGATTGTCTGGGTATTTATTTGTTGAATAGTTAAATACCTCTAATAAGGTAAATTTCTTTATCTCTGTCATTATTTGTAATTCCTAAAATTTAATCCACACACACATCTAAATCTATTGAGAATTTTTATAAAATCATACTTTTTTATTATACTCATCAACGAATTTAGAGCCCTTACTATAACAAGAATGATTACCATCATGATTGCCGTTGGAATCGCAATGCCCGCCTCCGCAGCATCCTGCATCGCCTCTTTTTTTATACTTGCTAAATTGTAGTGCTAATGCCATTCCAATTGCCGCAAGAATAAAAAATACAAATAAACCTATAAACTGTGTCATTATTTCTTTTCCTTTTCATCATAAAGTTCAATAAACTTTGGTGATTTTTTAATATAAAACCCTTCACCTTTTCTTACAATCATATATATGGCAAGGTTTCGTTTTGTAGCAAATTCTAATCCCTTTTCAGGTCCCATTACGTCAATTGCAGTAGCTAACCCATCTGCCATTAAGCAAGTAGAATCAAGTACTGTAACAGATGCTAATTTATGTGTAATCGGCTTCCCGGTACGTGGCTCTATTGTATGCGAGTATCTAACACCATTTTCCTCGAAATAATTCCAATAGTCACCCGATGTAGCCATTGCATAATTACTAAGTCCGATCGCATACTCGACTCTCCCGGTATGATCGGGAGTGGAAATTCCCACGAGCCATTTCTCCCCTTTATGGTTCAATCCTCTTGCATAAAGTTCACCGCCAATCTCAACCAAGAAATTTTTATATCCTTTACTTTGAAGATACTCTGCCACCTTATCAACTCCGAATCCTTTTGCAGTTGCCGAAAGATCGCAATAGACTTCATCAATCTTTTTCATTGCAGAGGGAGGGTCAAGACGTACTTCAATTTTATCAAGCCCTGTCAAGTTCATCGTTTTAATAATTTCGCTATCAGTGGGAATTATTCTACCCTGCTCTTTTGGTCCAAACCCCCATAGATTTACAAGCGGTCCGACAGTTATATCCAAAGAACCTTTTGATTCTTCACCCATTTCAATCGATTTGCTTAAAACAAACGCAAAATCTTTTGAAATTGATACCCATTTGCTTTTTTTCGCATTATTCAAGACCGAGATTTCGGAAGTAGGGATATATGTGGACATCTGCCTATTTACTTCTTTTAGTACCGAATCCACTTCTGCTTTAATTGTTATAAGTGAGTTTTTATCCACAGAAGAATCTTCTACTATCTTAATCGAATAAGTCGTACCCATAGTAGAACCCGTAAAAGTAAAAAGTTCTTTGCTATTATCTTGATTTGAGCAAGAGATAAAAAGAAAAAGAAGAGGTAGGAAGAGGAGATTTTTTAATTGTTTTTTCATCGTTTATATATAAAAGCCCATGCATTTGCATGGGCTAATAAATTTTCCTTATTCTTAACCGCCGAAATCGTCTAACATAATATTATCTTTTTCAACACCAAGACTATCTAACATCTTGAGCACTGCCTCATTCATCATCGGAGGTCCGCATAAATAATATTCGCAATCCTCAGGAGCGGGATGATTCTTTAAATATTCGTCATAAAGCACCTGATGAATAAATCCGGTTAGTCCCGTCCAATTGTCATCCGGCAATGGCTCAGAGAGAGCTATATGCCAAGTAAAATTAGGATGCTCTTCTGCAAGTTTATCAAACTCTTCTTTATAGAAAATTTCTCTTAGACTTCTTGCGCCATACCAGAAAGTCATTTTGCGTTTAGTATCAATTCTCTTTAATTGATCGAAGATATGTGAACGCATCGGAGCCATACCTGCGCCGCCGCCAACAAATACCATTTCGGCATCTGTCTTCTTTGCGAAAAATTCACCATATGGACCAGAGATAGTAACCTTATCACCCGGCTTTAAATTAAAGATAAATGATGACATCTTTCCCGCAGGAACATCAGGCATATTTGGTGGAGGTGATGCGATTCTTACGTTCAACATTATTATCCCTTTTTCTTCAGGATAACTCGCCATTGAGTATGCTCTTACAACCGGTTCATCTACAACCGATTTATATTTCCAAAGATTAAAATGATCCCATGCATCTTTATACTCTTCTTCTATCGCAAAATCAGAATAATTAACTGTATGAACAGGAGCTTCAATTTGTATATAACCACCGGCTCTGAAATCAACTGCTTCCCCTTCGGGTAATGTGAGAACTAATTCTTTAATAAAAGTAGCTACGTTATGATTAGATTTAACGGTACATTCCCATTTCTTAATATCAAAAACTTCTGCGGGGACTTCAATTTTTAAATCATTTTTTACAGGCACCTGACATGATAATCTATAATGCTCTCTTATCTGCTTTCTGTTTAGTTTTGTTTTTTCTGTCGGGAGTACGTCTCCGCCGCCATCTATAACTTTGCATTTACATTCGCCGCAAGTTCCACCGCCACCGCATGCCGAGGGTAGATAAATATTCTGGTCTGCAAGTACATTTAATAATTTCCCACCAATAGGCACTTTGAGTGCTTTGTTAGGGTCTTCATTAATATTAATTGTAACAGAACCAGAAGAAACTAATTTCGATTTTGCAAATAAAATAATGCCTACTAAGAGTAATACAATCAAAGTAAACATTACTACGCCAATGATTACAATACTTAAACCGTCCATTAAAAATTCCTTATAATGTAATACCGGAAAACAGCATGAAGGCAATAGCCATCAAGCCGGCTGTAATAAAAGTAATTCCAAGACCTCTCAATCCTTTTGGAACATTGCTATATTTCATTTTCTCTCGAATTCCTGCAAGAGCAATTATCGCTAATGCCCACCCTGTTCCTGATCCAACACCATATACAACACTCTCGCCGAACATATAATCTCTTTCCACCATGAATAATGTTCCTGCAAGAATTGCACAGTTTACGGTAATAAGGGGAAGGAATATTCCTAATGCGTTATATAGACTTGGAACGTATTTATCTAATACCATCTCTAATATCTGTACAATGGCTGCAATCGTACCGATATAAGTAATTAATCCTAGGAATGAAAGATCAAGCCCCGGTAATCCTGCCCAAGCTAATGCTCCTTCTTTCAATACATTCTGATATAAAAGGTTATTTATCGGGACTGTGATAGTCTGAACAACTATAACTGCAATACCAAGACCGATAGAAGTTTCCACTCTTTTAGAAACGGCAAGAAAAGTACACATTCCAAGAAAGAACGCTAATGCCATATTTTCGATAAAGATCGATTTTATAAAAATACTCAAATAATGTTCAAACATTCTTAGTCCTCCTCATTCTGTTCAGGTTTCCAAGTGCGGATTCCCCAGATTAAAAATCCGATAATAAAAAATGCACTCGGAGCAAGTACCATAAGTCCATTAGACATATACCAACCGCCTTCTGTGGTTAATGGCAATACAGAAAAGCCAATTAATTTACCTGAGCCAAATAATTCTCTAAAAAATCCTACGAACAACAATACGAATGAATAACCAAGTCCATTACCAATTCCATCTATAAAACTCTGTAATGGTGGATTTTGGAGAGCATAAGCTTCGGCTCTTCCCATTACTATACAGTTTGTTATAATCAATCCTACATAAACCGATAACTGCTTGCTTACATCAAATGCGAATGCCTTAATTAATTGATCGGCAATAATTACTAATGACGCAATAATTGTCATCTCCACTAATATTCTTATGCTACTAGGTATATGTTTCCTGATTAAACTTACAGAAAGATTAGAAAAAGCAACAACCATAATAACAGCTAAAGACATTACAATAGATGTTTCTAATTTGGATGTAACAGCTAAAGCCGAACAGATTCCGAGAATCTGCAATGCAATCGGATTATTATTAAATATCGGATCGAGTAATATCTCTTTATATCTTTTCATGATCACCCTCAGCCTTTCTCATAGATTTTAGGAATGGACCATAACCATTTTCGCTTAACCAATATCTTACTAAATTATCCACACCGCGTGTTGTAAGAGTAGAACCCGATAATCCATCTATCTGATGATCGGCTTGTGGTGAACCTTGATCCACTTTTCCTTTAATCACTTGAATTATCACTTTTTCATCTTCATCGAAAGCATTTTTGCCTTTCCAAGATTCTTTCCATTTAGGATTGTCCACTTCACCGCCGAGACCCGGAGTTTCTCCATGCTCGTAGAAGGTAAGTCCTTTTATCACTTTCAATTCTTTATCTAAAGCAATAAAACCATATAAAGTAGACCAAAGACCTTTTCCGTAAATAGGGAAAATATATTTTTCTACATTATCATTTTCACCCATTACTTCATAAATAACCATGTATTTCGGTCTTTTCTTAATACCTGCGTCATCTTCGCTGGAAGGTATTTGATATGTATATTCAGGAATATTCACAATCTTTTTGATATCGAATTTTTCAGGATTTAAGTCAGCTGTATATTCGCTTTTATCTAAGATTTTCCCCGATTCTACTTCTATAATAACCGGTTTGATTTTTTCTTTATAAACTTGATTAGGATCTTCACCATTCGCTTTTACATCCCCTGCTGCTAAAATATTCTGAACTCTATCAAGTGTTTTATTTGCTGTTTGCTTAGGGGCAAGCGATACGGTCGTTGACGATACTAATATCGCACAGACGAAGCATACACCGGCAGCAACCAAAACTGTTTTTTTTGTGCTATCAGACGACATTTCTTGCCAGCCTCCTCTTAATGTTTTTGTTGATAAATATTTTGTCTATTATCGGTGCAAATACGTTCATAAATAATATCGCAAGCATCATTCCCTCCGGGAATGCCGGATTTACTACTCTTACTAGTATTACCATTACACCAATTAAAAATCCATAAATCCATTTGCCTTGCTCTGTAAATGTTGCCGATACCGGATCGGTCGCCATAAATACTGCTCCAAATGCAAATCCACCTACTACGAAATGATAATAAAATGGAACTTCAAACATAGGATTTGTTCCACTTCCGATTACATTAAATAGGAGTGTAGTAAAAGTCGTTCCTAATATAATGCTTAACATTATTTTCCAAGAGCCGACTTTAGAAATAATTAGAATAAAAGCACCAATCAAACATGCTAATGCAGAAGTTTCTCCCATCGATCCGGGAATTAATCCAATAAACGAATCCCATAACGAATAGGTTGCTTTTGACATTGTAACAAGTGGATCAGCGTATTGTGCAAGTGGAGTGGCTTTACTTAAACCATCAACAGCCGCCCAAACCTTATCACCCGAAATTTGTGCCGGATATGCAAAAAATAAAAATGCTCTCGCGGTTAATGCAGGATTCAAAATATTCATTCCTACACCGCCAAAAATCTCTTTACCTACTACTATGCCGAAAGAAATTCCTATTGCTACTTGCCAGTAAGGAATGTTCGGAGGCAATATTAATGGGAATAAAAGCGATGTAACGAAAAATCCTTCGTTAATTTCATGTTTACGAATCACTGCGAAAAGCACTTCCCAAAATCCACCGACAGCTAAAGTTACTATATATACGGGGAAGAAATAAAGAGCTCCGAAAACCATATTTGCAAACCAGCTATTAGGATCGTGTCCTAATCCAAGCCATTCTACCACTTGTGATTGCCAATGTGCTGAAGTCGTTAAACCGAGCTCTTTGATTCCAAGATTCGCTTGATAACCTGTATTAAAAAGTGCCATTATAACGGCAGGTACTAATGCTATAACAACCATTAGCATCATCCGCTTTAAGTCCATTGCATCTCTAATATGCGATGCTTTGGAAGTAACACTCCCAGATGTGTATAAGAAGGTATCAATCGCTTCATAAAGTGGGTAAAGTTTTTCTAATTTCCCTCCCTTATGAAAATACTTCTCCTGATTATCCAAAAAAGTTCTTAAGAATTTCACTTAATTAACCTTCCTTTTCAATAATTGATAAATTTTCTCTTAACATAGGTCCATACTCTAATTTCGATGGATCGGAGAAAGTAGCTAATGCCAAATCTTCTTCATCTAATTCTAATAGACCAAGTTTTTCGGCTTCTTCTACATCATTTACTGCCATAGCTCTAAACAAATATGTTGGTATAATATCGAGAGGCATGACTGCTTCAAAATTTCCGTTAGGAACAATTGCTCTTTTACCGCCATTAAGTGCGGTATCAAATTCAATTTTTTTATTGGGGAATAATTTTGATATAACAACGTTCTTCATTGAATAAAGATTAGAACCTAATGAAGCCCATCCGAAAAGAACACGTTCTTTATTTTCTGGAATCGCTGAAATCTGTTGATGATACTTCCCAAGATATGCAAAATCACCATCGGCTTTATATCCCGATAAAACTGATCCCGAAATCACTCTATTATCACCGTCATTTAATTCACTATCAACTATATCGGCAATCGCTGCACCAGTTCTTGTCTTTATTAATCTTGGATTCTTAAATGCACTGCCAGATAACGCCACCACTCTTTCGGTCATTATTGAACCGGTGGTAAATAAATAACCGATTGCTACAACATCTTGAGCATTAAGATGCCAAACTGTTTTTTGTCTTCCTACGGGATCAAGGAAATGAATATGAGTACCGACGAGACCAGCAGGATGCGGACCATCAAATTCCTCTACGAATAATTGAGTTAAGTCAGGAGTAGCAATCTTTGCATTTTTAGATTTGCATAAAAATACTTTGCCGTTCGTCAATTTTGATATTACCGTTAATCCATTTTTGAAATGATTCTCATTCCCTTCTAATATTTTTTCCACCGAAGGAGCTAATGGATTGGTATCCATTGCAGTAACAAAAATAGAGTGTGGAATACTTTTCGGGCTAGCAACCTTAGAGAATGGACGTGTTCTTAGCGAAGTCCACTCACCGGAATCAATCAATAACTCCTTTACCTGTTTTAAGGTGAGATTGCTAAGTTCTTTTTCGGAGTATGATTTATATTTATTTTCATCACTGCCGGAGAGTTCAATTACAAGCGAATTAAAAACTCTTTTCTCGCCTCGATTGATTTCGATTACCTTTCCAGAGCCGGGTGAAGTATATTTTACTCCTTCGATCTTTTTATCGGTGAAGAGAAGATCACCTAATTTAACGGTATCGCCAACGGCAACATTCATAGTTGGTTTAAGACCAACATAATCAGATCCGATTAGAGCAACACGTTTTGGAAGTTTTGTTCCGGATAATTCTTGTTTTGGCTTACCCGTTAATGGCAGGTCTAAACCCTTCTTGATTCTAATATATCCCATCCTAATATCCAAATAAAATAAAAATTAATCAGTAAGTATAACAATACTTTTGAAAATATAAAAAAGGAGTTAATATCCAAATTGAAGTTTTTTAGTTATTTCTCCCCTTTAAAGAAAAAATAAGCAGATAAACAGCCTCTTTATTCTCTTATGCGTCTATATATAGGATTTCTTTTTGACCTTTTTTATTTTCACTGAAGTATATTTGTTCTATTAATTACTTTCTATTTTTTATTAGATATAAGGATTTCTAATATTGATAAATTTGTTCAAAAATTAGAAGAAGAAAATTCTTTGAATGATGCTACAAGAACCACTTAACAATATCTAAAGTTCATCTTATACCGAACCAATTATAATTTCCAAAAACCAAAAATGGATAGTAAATGGGTTTACTATCCATTATTAGAAAAATAATTTTGGTTATTACTTCAGAAGTATCATCTTTTTTGTGGAGGTAAAATTACCGGCACTTAATTTATAAAAATAGATCCCTGAACTTAAATCTGATTTTGCTGCCGAGAATCTTTCTTTATAATGTCCCGGCGATTTATTCTCATCGATTATCTTCGCGACCTCTCGCCCAAGTATATCATAAAGTTTTAACGTTACATGAATATCAGCAGCAATTGAATATTCAATTATAGTTTCCGGATTAAATGGATTTGGATAATTTTGAGATAAACTAAACTGAGTTGGAATTATAGATTCACCGGCAATACCCGTTGGTGCGCCTTCAATTTTCACATTATCAATTACCCAGCCATATCCCACAGTAGAGGGATCGGAATAAAGATAGAATCTGATCTGTACTGTATCGCCTTCTGCAAATGTATTATTAAGATTTATTTCATGATGTACAAAATGTGATTGATCCGGTAATGTTTCATTTTTAAAAAGAGTTTCCCATTGCTCGTTATATCTGGCATTATATCCATCAATAACGGGTTTCCAATTAATTCCATCCTTAGAGGCGAGTACTATGACAAAGTCGGCGAAATTTGGGTATCCAAAAACTGAATTTTCTTCTCCCGGCTCAATTAATGCAATATCATCATATTCTAAAATAGTTTTCTTATCCCCACCGCTAATTACTACGGGGACTAATAAATTATAAAAATATTCTTTATTCTCGATATATGGATGATCGGAGTGAATTGATTTAGAAAAAGCCTCCACTTTGACAACTCCAAATCCTTTACCATAAAAGTCGTCCCCATCATTTTCAAAATCATTATTATAACTAATTACAGCTTGTTTATATCGATATATTTCTTGAATCGCATAAGACGATCTATAATCTATTTCATTTTTATAAGAAACAATTTGAAGAGTATCTACTCCTGCATTCAAAGGCGAATATTTATATGTCAACTCACTTGCTACAGATGATCCTAATCTATCCAATATATTTCCATTTAAAGTAATATGAGTAGAATCATACGCATCCCTCAAATTAATATATATCGTAATAACACCGTCAATATTAAGATTAACAAATTGAATAACAGGAGATAGAGTGACCTCCGCAGGTTTGTAATCCTTAATTTCAGGATGTACTACACTCCATATACCTCTGCCATGAGTTCCGATAACTACTTGATCATCTACGATCTTCATATCCCAGATAGCGACAGATGGAAATTCTCCCACAACTTTGCTCCATGAAAGTCCATTGTCGGTCGATTCGAATAGTCCTATCTCGGTACCAGCCCATAATAAATTTGAATTTGGAAATGCTAAAACACAATATGTTGCTACATTAGGGAAGCCTCGATTACTATTATCATTAGATTCAAATCCTGTTATATCTTCCCAAGTCTTCCCTAGATCAGATGTTCTAAGAATTTTTGGTTGTTTATAAAATGAATAAGTGAGATAAGCCGTATTCATATCATTAGGATGAGTAGAAATACCTGATATTGTTCCCCCATCAAAATTATATGGAACATTTATAGGAACATTAACTAATTCAAAAGTTACTCCTCCGTCTTGAGATAAAAACAGATAACTTTCTTTAGATGAGTATGACATTCCTGACCATACAATTTTAGGATTAGCAATACTTATTTCAATTGGGGTAATAGTACCATCGGCTCTCCACGCTTTGTTCGGTTTCATAATGCTTTTAGACCAAGATTCACCAAAATTTTCAGATCGCCACACACCTTGAACTCCGGTAGTCATAAGTATATCCGGGTCACTTTTTGAATTAGCGATTTGAGATACAAATGGGCTACCCCCTCCACCTGCATCATCAAACCCTCGAAGTGCAGGTATACATGATTTCCCTCCATCAATACTTCTCATAAAATTATTATTTTGACTGCTTCCAATCATTTTCAGCGGATCGTTATAATGAAAGACAGCTTCAAATCCATCTCCACCAATAGCTTCAGTATAACTTGTCGTTTTATCTACATTTAAATCTGATGGTGAGAGAAAAGTACCATTATCTTGAGTGCCACCAATATATCGATCATCGCCATGTTGTTTATCGACTCCATAAAATTGAGTGGTATTATATCCTCCATTTTTAGCTTTATAACTAGTTGCATTTCCGTACCAAGTTTCGCCTTCATCAGGTGAATATGCCACTCCTCCATCATTACCATTTACTATCCAAAATGTCTTAGGGGTCTGATCCTCAATTGGTATTAAATAGATGCTATGATGATCTACATGCACGTATGGTTTTCCATATTTTTTATAACCATCTGTAACATTGAAAAATTGCGCATATCGAGTAGTATCAGTTTGGCCTATATCTTTAATTTCAGCTTTCCACATATCTATTCCCGCCATAAAAACAATTTTTTCATTATATGGATGCACGGCAATTGTATTATCATACCAGCCTTGATCACCAAGCCAATTATGTTGAGTTTCGTCTTCAGAAAAAACTCTAAACCAATCATCACCTTTATTTTCAGAAACGTATAAAATTGCACCTTCGCGAGAATCAATCCCCGCATAAACATAATTAGGATTCGATGGTGATACCGCAATCTCGATTCTTCCAAAATCATTGGTGGTATTCCCTTCTTCATCAATTCCTGTAATAGCGGTGGCATTCCAAGTTAATCCACCATCAAACGATTTATAAACGCCATTAGCATTTATAGAACAATATTGAATCATAAAATCGGTAGGATCATATTGGAGGTCTTGAATTCTGTCTTCTCCGGTACTTAATGTTCTTGTCCAAGTTGAACCCCCGTCAGTTGAACGATAAATAGCTGAAGGACTTGAATCATCATTATTAGACTTGTGTGGATTTGTGCATGCAAGCAATATATCAGAATTTACCGGATCGACAATTATTCTATTAATATCTCCAAATTCCATTTCCACAGTCGATAATAATTGTATCCATGTTTCACCATGGTCAGTTGATTTGAATATACCGGACCCGCCAACAGAACCTGTACTAAAAAACCCTTCACCTGTACCACAATAAATAATGTTAGGATCTGATTTGGATTGCATCAATACAGTAGTGGCGAGATTTAATAAATTAGGTGATTTATTAATCCAGTTTTGTCCTTTATCGGTAGTTTTCCAGATTCCTCCGCTTACCGATCCTGCAAACCAGGTGCTATGTGTTGCATCAGCAGCATCTATTACAATCCCTCTTGTTCTGCCGCTTACATTTCCCGGTCCTCGCTCAATAAATTCGAGGGAAGATGCTTTTTTCAGACTACTAACATTATTTGCTTTTTCAAGTTCACTTAAAATATAGTTAGATGGGTAATTAGGTATTTTCTCTCCTTGAGGCGTACGCAATAAACGATGAAGTTCAGCAAATTTATCGGGTGAATCATATTTTACTTTTCCTTTAACTCTACTCTTTCTCTCTGAAAAAATGCGTTTAGATTTTTCGTTCGACTTATATTCTTGAAAGTAATGTGCTCCGAATGGGTTGCTGTCTTTAATTTGTCTATTGGTATTACTGCTGTTAATTGATTTGGTTTCCTTAGCGTAGTTTTTGCTTTTATTATTTGACTCATAGCCTTGTGCAAAAATAATATGTGCAATCAGGAATACTACAGTTAAGCATTTTGTATTCATTATTATCCTCGAACTTATAAGGTGAGTTTTAAATCTAAAGATTATTGCCGATCAATTCAATCCAAAAGCCGAATAATGAAATAATTATATTTTTAATCACAATGGAATCGGTTAAATAATTTATAGAAATCGAAGAGTCACCCCTAATCGAGAATGAACCCCAACAAATGGGACTCATCAAACAATCTAATCCGTCAACTTTTTAATAGAACTGGACTTTTAACGTAATTATTACTTTAGAAGCAGCATTTTTTTAGTTGATTGTGCTCCGCCTGCTTTTAATGAATAAAGATAAATGCCGGAAGCGACATTCATTCCACCGGCATCTTTACCATTCCAATTTACCGAATAATAACCGCTATTCTTTTCATTATTAATAAGTGTAATAATTTCCTGTCCGAGCGTATTATAAATTTTCAACGAAACAAATCCCGGCTCGGCTAAAGAATACTTAATCGTAGTAGAAGGATTAAATGGATTAGGATAATTTTGTTCTAATAGAAATCCTGTCGGAATTTCCTCTTGTTCGCTTTCAATGTCTGTTACAAGACCTGCTTCGGGTGCGGGAAGTTTTTTATCTGTATAAATCTTAAATTCACCTGGTCCGAGATTAATCAGTGCCTGTGTATCAGTTACATTAATGCTATCTCCTGCAAAATAATCATACCACCATCCGGTGGACTTGAAAGTCGGATTAATCGTACCGCTCTTCACATCAAAATTTCCGATAATATTCACGTTCATCGAAGCATCATTTAGCTTAATCTTTTTCATAAATCCGGTAAGCTCCAAAGTAAAATCAGCCGTACTAAATACCGGATAATTTTTCTTTAGATTAATAAGATAACTAAACACCTTATAAACCTTGGCTCTATTTACGTCATCTTGATAATTCCAACGAATTGGTTTTGGACCAACTTTATATCTTTCATCTCCATAGGGTGTAGGTACGACTCCATTAGGATCAGCAAATTTAGAGATATCATATCCAAGCTCGCCGAATTGCCAAACCATCTTCGGTCCCGGTACTGTAAAAAAGAATGCTGCTGCTAATTTTATTCGTTCAAGGGCGATATTAGTTTCTTTAATATTATAATTAGTACCTGCATTTCCGAACTGTATATTTTTATACATCAAACGTTCTTCATCATGGCTTTCCATATAACCAACTAAATTGGGCTTACTAAAATTGCGATTCTTATAAGAGATGCCAGAAAAATTGGAATTAGGAAGATAGCCCATTGTAGCTTCATTATAATTGTAATTATGGTTACCCCAAAGCATCATACCATAATCAGCAAGAACTCTCTCTTCGCTATTATCTGCAAAATGTTCAAGTATCACATAGGCGGTGGAATCAGTTTCCCAAATTTTATTTGCCATTCTTTTAAGAATATTAATGCGTGATTGATCGTAAGCCGCCATTGCATTCGCATTTCCTAAAGTATTTTTTTGAGTGAATCCTTTTGAGAGATCAAAACGGTATCCATCGAATTTATATTCCTTTAACCAATATTCATTTACTCTATCCACCCAATATTTTGTAGCGTTGCTCTCATGGTTTACATCGTTAAAAACATTAAACTCATGTTTGGGGATGGCATTAAGATAAGGACTAAAATCTAATGGACGGCTAAGCGAACCGTTCCAATAAAGGCGAGCGAGAGGCGAAGCTCCCGTTACATGATTCAGCACCATATCTAAAATTACCGCAATACCATTTTCATGACATTTATCAATGAATGCTTTTAACATATTTTTAGTACCGTAATATTTATCCAATGCAACATGGAATGCAGGATTATATCCCCAGCTTTCATTTCCGTCAAATTCCATTACGGGCATTAGCTCAATTGCATTTACACCAAGACGTTTCAAGTAACTTAGCGTATCGCTTAATGTTTGATATGAATGCGTAGAAACAAAATCCCTAACAAGTAATTCATAAACAATTAAATTTTCTTTTGCAGGTTTAAGAAAATTTGTAACGTTCCATTGATAAGGAATTTCGCTAGGTTTAATAGTTGTAACCTGCCATTCGGTTTTCCCTGCCGGATATGCTTTCGGATATGGATAAACTGAGGATGGAATATATTTATCGTTCCAAGGATCAAGTACCTTCTCGCTATATGGATCAGCGGTTCTTATCTCCCCATCTACAAAATATTGAACAGCATATTCCGTACCGGGCGAAAGGTTCTCTATTGTGATCCAGAATATTGTGCTATCCGGTTTTATCACTTCCTTATTCATGAAATATTTTTTATCTACTTTCCAATCTGTATTATCAAAATCACCGATTAGATAAGCATAGTTTTTATACGGAGCAAAAAGTGCCAGAGTAACTTTTGTAGGATCGCCCGCATAATAATTAATTCCGGGTCTCATTCCAGCCGGCAGCGCAGATGTATTAAATTCCGGATTCCGCATAATTACGAATTGAACTGAATCTTTGCTCGTATTATCTATGGCAACTAATTTTATATTATTAACACCTTCTTGAAAATTCGCAGCAACGAAATCATAATTAAGAGATGTATCTGCTGATTCAAACTCTTTATTATCGTTAATAAATAATCGAAATGATTTTATCTGTGTAGAGCGAACCGCACTTGCATTTAATGTTATTGTCCCTGTTGGAGCAGCGAATACAGGTGTGCGAAGCGGATCGGTAAATGTAAGACTTACTGCCGGAGAATTAAGAACAACCGATAGTCCTTCTTGAAATACATCTAAGAAAATATCTGTACCGCCTGTATCCTTACCTTCTTTGCTTCTATCGCCACTTCTAAAAACGAGCGCAATCTTTAAGATTTTTTCAGTTACAGGCACATTATAAAACGATCGTATGCTTGGTGTAATGGAGAGTTTATATAAATTTGTTTCTACTCGTTCTAGTTTCGCCTTAGGTATGTTTGATGTCCATTCAGCAATGACATATTTCCAATCCTTATCGCTTGTACTTTTATTGGTTATTACACCAGTATGAGCATAAACATCACCAGTATAATTTTTTAGTCCTGCGGTGCCAAGATCAGCTCTAAAATATAATTCAATAGCATCTTTCTCGGTAGGGTTAGCTGGTGTTGTATATACTATTTGTGCATAATTAACGGAGACAAATAATAGCATTAATAAAATAACAATTTTAATTCGCATCGTAATTCCTAGTATGTGTTTAAAAGGTAAAGTTAAGCAGTGAAAAGAAATTAATCAAGGAAATCCCAAGCGACCCCAAATCTGAGACCCGTCTGGTACATCGGATAGATTGGAACGATAAAATAATCTTCACCTAATAGATTTTCCCATGTAAAATATATCGTTGCAGCATCTTGAATCCTGCCGGAGAGAAAAAAATCAATTTGAAAACTATTTTTGATATAAGGATAAAATGGAAATGCCGAATAAGCCGGAGAAGTTGGAACAGTAGTTACAAAGCTGAGACTTAATTCACTATAAAATCTATAATTAAAACCGGTTTTCAGATTTAGGTTTTCATTAAATAAAATATCTTCATAATAGATTCCACCTGCCGAAACAAACCGAGAGGAATAAATTGAGTTATTGGATGAAAGTAATATTTTCCAAATCTTTAAATTAATATTAGCATTCATTCCGTTTAGACTATTATTATAATGAAAATACCCGATTGATAAATCTGACTTCCCGAATAATACTTTTAACCTTGCTTCAGCAAGTGTCAATTTTCTTTTATATGTATCAAAAGTAACAGGAGAGAAATAATCAGAGAGAATTAATTCAGGTTTTTGAAATCTTGATAAACCAAAATAAAGTGAAGTTTTTTTACTAAGAAATAATTCGCCTTCTGCACCAATACCAACATAATCATTACCCCGATATTTTAGATATTTAGTGAATGCCGTTCCTTTTAATATATTGAAAAAGAAAGCACTACCTTCCGCAGATGCTGAATAAGTATTTACATCAATAGAACCGGGGGATAAATTAGATTCATGTTTTGCTCGTTCGATATTTCCGATCAATCGTAAATTAAAAATTGAAAGTCCGATATCCTGCTTTGCCTGAACACCGAAGAGATGATATTTATTGTCTTGCATTACAGGAGATAGACCATCTTGAAAATTCGTTCCGGTTGGATCATTTACTCTATATTCTGAAAGATTATCTTGATAGTAAAGAGATACATCAGAAATTATTCTATCAGAGAATCGGTGAAGCAATCTCAAACCCGCATTTTGCAACGAAGTCTTTTGATATCGATTTGTAAATCTAACGGGAGCTAAAAAACTATCATAAATACTATCGATACTTGTTCGATAAACTACGCCGCCATTGAGGTGCACGTTAGATTTTAGGTAAGAGTAATCAGCGAATAAATCTGTATTGCCTGATAAAATGTATTGGAATCGAATCGAGCCCTGCCAGAGACTTCCATCACTATTTGCGAAATTAGATTCAGCAGTTCCATTAGTAATTTCAAAAAATGTTCTAAACTTTGGAGAAAGGAAAGCATTGAATTGGAAATCTGCGAATCCTTCATCATTAGGTGCTTGAATAAATCGAATGCGTGAATGCGGTTTACCACTAAGTTTATTACGCGATATGAAATTAACCGATACAGGATTATTTACCGAAGAAAAAAGAAATCCTTTTGGAAGTGAAATTACTTCCATTGAATCGATCGATTCTGATTGATAATTATTCAGATCAAATGAATTATTAATTCTATTATTTATATTTATTCCGTTATCGAGATAAGAGATTGCATTGAAGCCAAGATTATAAAGACTAACCTGCGATGGCTGAAGGTACTGCCCTAAATCATCTAAACGACCAAAAGGTAAATAAGTAAAAAGATTTCCTGTGTAACGGTAATCGCTTCTATCAATTGCTTTCTTTGTTGATAAAGTATACGCATCATAAGCCTCAATAAATACAGGCTTAATCGTGTCTTGTATAACTTTCGTTTTAAGTGAATCAGTTGCTTTAAAAGCGGCGGAATCTATTTTTACATTAGTGGAGTCATTAGCAAAAATACGGACATTAGTTGAATCGGTTTGAGCCGAAACTACACTAGAGCATATTAGAATAATAAATATGTATTGAATAAATAATTTCATTTTACCAAAGTTTATTAAAGTAAAAATAAGGTAATAAATATCGAGTTACAAAGGGTCTTGAGTAAAACGTATGCTTAATTGACCCTAATAAATATTAAGCAAAAATTGTATTTATAAATAAAAACTGTTTGTTTTAAGGAAAAAAATTTCTATTTTTTAAGTGAAATTTATTTCATACACAAAAGAAAGGAAAAGCACAATGGCAATGACAAAAGGTCAAATCTTAGACCATTTAGCAAAGAAGCTCACCATCACAAAGAAACAAGCTGGTGTTTTCTTAGAAGAATTTGTGCAGTTAGCTTACAAAGAAGCCAAAAAAGAATTCGTAATGCCCGGCTTAGGTAAATTATTAATTGTAAGCAGAAAAGCAAGAAAAGGCAGAAACCCAGCAACGGGCGAAGCTATTAAAATTCCTGCTAAGAAAGTATTAAAATTCAGAATTGCAAAAGCTGCTAAAGATGCAATCCTCCCTGTAAAAAAGAAATAGTTGTTAAATTAGATTCGTATTTTTAAGCCCGTTAATTTTAACGGGCTTATTTATTTTAAAATAATTCTATATCCCTTATCAAAGCACTAAATTTATGGCTAAAGATTATACACTAAGCAAATCCTCATATATCAAAGGATTACAATGCGAAAAACAACTCTATTTTTATAAACACAATTACGATCTTAAGGATTCTGTTTCGGAAATGCAGTTGGCAATTTTCAAGAAGGGTACTGATACCGGAATACTTGCCCAAAGTCTCTTCCCTGATGGTATTGATGCATCTGCAAGTTCTCACTTTAAGTATAAAGAAGGTATTGAAAAAACTTCAAAATTAATGCTAAATCAAAATCAAACAATTTATGAAGCAGCTTTCGTATATGATGAGATATTAGTAATTGCGGATATTGTTGTTAAGTCCGGTAATACAATCAATGTCTATGAAGTAAAAAGTGGTACTTCAGTTACTAATGTAATTATAAATGATGCGGCAATTCAATATCACGTTATATCAAATGCCGGATATAAGATTAATGATTTTTCTATTATATACATTAATAGGAATTATATACGAGACGGTGAATTGGATATTGATTCTCTTTTTAAAATTAAGTCGGTAAAACAAAAGATTAAATCTCTTCAGAAAAATATTTACAAAAATATTAATCACTTCAATGAGATTTTAAGCCAATCGGAAGCTCCTCAAATTGGAATTGGATCGCATTGCACTAATCCTTATCAATGTAGTTTTATTGGAACATGTTGGAAAGATGTACCTGTATATTCTATTTTTAATATTGCTGGGTTATCTCAAGAGAAAAAATTTGATCTTTATAATAAAGGAATTACTGAACTAAAAAATATACCTGGCGATTATCCTCTTACTCCATTGCAATGGTTACAAGTAAATAGCGAATTAAGGAATGAAAAAGTAATTAAACAGAAAGAGATAAAATCATTTCTTGCTAAATTAAAATATCCATTATACTTTCTCGATTTTGAATCATTCCAACCTGCAGTACCGATATTTGATAAATCAAAGCCATATCAGCAAATTCCATTTCAGTTTTCATTACACATTAAAGAAAGTGAAGATTCGCAATTAAAGCATTATGAGTTTCTTGCTGAGCCTGCGACTGATCCAAGAACAAAATTAGCCGATGCATTGATTCCATTGATTGGCAATAGTGGTAGTATTGTTGTTTATAATAAAGTTTATGAAGTAAGTATTCTTAATAAGATTGCGACAGATTTCCCCGAATATGCAGAGGATTTAGCAAATATATTAAGTAAGATTGTAGATTTAATGGAGCCGTTTGAAAAAAGATATTATTATTCGCCGGACTTGAAAGGGTCATACTCCATTAAATATGTATTGCCTTCTTTAGTACCTGAATTAAGTTATGCCGGATTAGCAATTAAGGAAGGTGGCGAGGCATCTCTCTTCTATGAACAATTACTTCATGAAGAAGATTACAGAAAAATAGAATCAGTAAAAGAAGCCCTCCTCCGCTATTGCGAACTCGATACTCTCGCTATGGTGAAGATTGTTGAGAGACTAAGAGAAATTAGTAACGAATTTCATAATTAATCCTCCGCCCAGAAGCCCTTATTATTTTCACGGGCGTAGCGAAGACTTTCTCTAAAACGTTCTTCGTATTTTACGTTTGGTGGATAAGTAAGTGTATTGGCAAAGCCCTCTCTTACTAGTAAATCATTCAACATCTGTCCATCACTTAAATAGATATATGCTAGGAGTCTTCCATATTGATCGCGTTCTCTTACGTCAAATTCGAGACGAATAGCATCGCCCGGATTAAGAATAGATTTAAGATATTTTGTAGCACGGATACCCATCTTCTTAATCTCTTTTACGTCAGTCTTAGTGCGCTTAGCATCTTTCTTTGCTTTGCTATTAATACGTGATTCAGGGGTATCGATACCAATCAGTCTTACTTTCTCTTTTCCCCCTTCTAAAAGAATTTCGATAGTATCTCCATCGACAATACGTGATACCAATACTTCATTTTCTGTCCGCTTACTGCAAGAGTAAGTTATAAGCAACAGAAATAATATATAGGGATATAATGCTGATCTTCTAACCATATTCAAAACTAATTAATTTTCTCGGAAGATATCAATAAATAAAAACAATAAATTTTTTTTTAATTATCCCTTCGATGTCGTAGCAATCTCGAACTCATTCTCATTTAGATTATACCTCTTAATAAAATATTCTTTAGTGAATTTTATTCCCATTTGAGTCAGCTTCACGTCCCTATCAGCTGATTCTTCAATTACATTTTCCTTCCGCATAAAACGAATCCTCGGAGACTCAATGCCACCATAATTAAGTTTTACGTAATACTCAAAAAGTTTATTGAATGCTTTCTCCACCATTTTTTTATCTGATATACCTAAATATTCTAAAAGTTCTTTGTGGATCTCGCTAGATTTATAATTGCCATATTTCTGCATCTCGGTTGTAAGCGTTACCGAAAGTATCGACTTCGATATTTCACGGTTATGAAAATTTACAAGATTCTCAAACAGCCCCCCTACATCATTCTTGGGATTCTCTATAAAATCTACAAGAGTTCCCTCTTTCATTACTGATATATTGCTGTCTATCATATCACTCAATTGATTAAGTAATATTTCTTTCTCTTCTTCGGTAGCGGCTTGAGGATATTTGCCAACTAAGAATGGTACACCATATCGCTCGGTAAGTAACTGCCACTGCCTTAAAACTTCCCTCTTAAAAATTACACTCCAATAACATCTGCTTAATAATTTCTCCCCATAAGGATTATCGAAAGTCGGCTTATTCTGAATCAAAATAAATTTGTAATCTGGCAGAGTAGTGCCTTTATTATAAAAGAAAAATCCGTTACTGCTTTCTCTCAATCGAATCTGATTCTTATCATCGAAAAAGAAATATTCTTGCGGGCGATCGAGTATATCTATTGGCATTAGTTTTCCATTAATCATTTTCCAATAAATTTCTCCAACCGAAAATCCATAAAAAATCGAATCAAGAAAACCGGATATGATTTTTGAAGTCTCCATACTTTTCATAATTGATATGATTTCATTAAGAATATCTTTATCCCCTGTGTAATCGATTTCATAATCCATCTGCATCACCTGCATTTTACGTTGTTGGGAGGCAGCTACAACGTGCGGGTCATTCATTATATCGCGCAAGATGTTATAATCATAATTATTCTCGCTCAATATTTTATCCGGATCAGCAAGAGCGGTACTAATACGGCTATATGGAGAAATCCTATCACGTGTAATATAGGGGGAAGTCAAAACTAATTTTGTGTTCGTCATTTTATCACCTTTAATTATTTATAACCATTTATAATTTTTTATACCCTCTATGTTTCGAGGGGGAATGTTTAATAGAAACTATACTCGAATTGAAATCCGTATTCTGCGGAATATTTTTAGCATAATTAAGAAACTGAACCATACTATCTAACTGGTCATCGAATTGGCAATTAGGGAATTCCTCACATTCATAAATAAAATCGTTTATCCATATGGCATCCTTTTTAAGGATTACTTTATGCGCTTCCAATAGGGGAGTAACCGCATTGCATCGTGCAATTTTATCTTTATCAACTTTTATTTTCTTTACGGGTATTCGTGTATTCGATTCGAGTTCTTGAATAAGCGAGATGCCGCTTCCCTTATCTTCTACAATTACTTCGGTTGGTTTAAATTTTTCGTAAAGCTCGATGAATTTTTTCTTTAGTTCCGGAAATTCCACTCTCTGCCGCCAAACATCTAATAGCAGATAATTATTATTGGTAATAGCCCAAGTGGTGCAGACAGAGTAATCATTCTCTTCTGATTTTTTGAATGCTGTATCCCAACTCTGAATTATCTTTACCGAAGAGGGGAATGATTCAGCGATTTCGCTGAATACCCAATAGGAATTTTTAATTATTCCTTCACCTTTATGGTCAATAAATTTTCCATAGATTTCTTGTTTGCGAAGTGCAGGTGAAAGGTCTGCTTCGAGTTGTTTCACTTCCTCCTTATCCAATAACGGATTTTCGTAACTCGAATAGTTAAATGCTTTCCATTGCTTCCCATCTTTTTCTCCCTTCTGAAATAGATCGTAGAAAAGGTGCTTCTCGGCTCGTTTATTAAATTTCCCTTTTGGTGTACCGCCGATTATTACATTTGCTTTATAATCCATAACCATCGGGCGTATTGATTCATTCCAGAGATTAGAATCATTAAGTATAATGCCCGCTTCATTGAGTATAATAAGTTCGTAGCCGAAACCTTCAAGATTTTGCGGACGGTCGGCACTCCTAAAATCGCAAAGACAATTAAAGATTCTCAGTTCACTTCTGCTTTGAAGATATTTCCAATCATCTTTTTTAAGGAGTTTTAGTACAGGCATAAAATAACGGAAGAAATAACGTTGGATATTTGAGTAGGTAGTATCCACCCAGAGGATTCGTTCTGTTCCTTCGATCATTTTCTTTACTGTGTATATTGCAAGACCTCGAGTCAGACCGAAGCGTCTTCCTTTAGCTATAATTTTGAAGCGGGATTTATTTATAATAAGAAGATCATACTGCACCTTATGAAGAAGTTTTTCTGCTTCCTTGGCTAATTCCAATCTCTCTTTTTCAATATTTGCTTTAATAGTTTTCATTACCCTATTTATTTTTTATACGACTGCAAATAAATAAGTAATTCAAAGGGGTTCAATAGATGACGAAAGAATTTTGCGAAGTGAGAAAAAGATAAGCAAAAGTTTTTTTCTAAAAAAAAAGTAGTTGATCGCTTAAAAATATTTACCCTTATTTTTCGTACTTCTACGATATTATTTAATGAAATTATTCATTAGATTATTCACAGGATAACAGAAGAAATATCAAAATTAGAATTTATCTCTAAGATTAATAGGATAAAGAACTGTTTTTATATGGGTTTTATTTAGGATGGCAAGAAAAAAGCAAAATTGATATTTAATTACACAAAATAAAAAAAGGAATTAAACTTAATCAATAATTGAAATAGAATTAAAGGTAAAGTATTTATATGAGAATGCGAAAATAATAAGTAGAATTCCCGGAGGTTGATACCCTTTCGGTTTATATTTTTTTGTTTTTCAAAAACAACAATTTATTAATTTTTAATTAAGGTAGTTATGAAAAAGTTACTTTATAGTTTCGTTTGCTCTTTCTTATTATTGATTATTAATCCTATAAAAACGAATGGATTTACATGGGAGTTAGCTTTCAAAGTTTATCATGTTACAAATGGGACTGAAGTTGCAGATAGTTATTTAATACGGGTATTCCAGCTTAATGAAATAACAAGAAATTTCGATGAGATTAGAACTGGTTGGACAAGTACCAATTTCTCTCAAGATGGACAATATAAAATGAATGGTACTGCGGACATAAATGGTTATGATGAACTAGACCCTGTTTTCTCTCAATTAACCGGAGATGGTGATTTCTTAATTCTTTTTGGAGAAAGATACTTTTTGCTTGAACACCAAACAGGTGGAAATTATGGAGATATTTATTTTACTTTAAACACCGAAACATTAGACCTTTCATATGAGTATTGTAATGCAAATACTGGATATGTAATATCTGGTCCATTGAATTTTTCTCCTTATAATATCACACTTAAAAATGATTTTGGTTCAGATAGTGCTACAGCAGCCGGAAGTATTCAGTTTAATGGAGAAGTAATAAATAACGTTGGAATTAATGGTGTAACCTTAACAAGAGATTATCATACATTCCCTCATACAGCAACTGCAATTAATAACCAGGTTATTGACGGATATAAAAGAGTATGGAGAAGATGGGATAATGATTTTACAACATTGGAACGAACATTTGTTAATCCTAACAACTACAATATTAAAGCAATTTTCGCAAAAGAATTAAATACAAACTTTAATATGAGTTTTAATGGTGGTTATATCTCAATAAATGGTGTGCAAAAATATCAAAGTTCATTCACAACAATTAAGTTTTACGATGATGTCCTTACTTATACAATATATGCTCCCAATCAATATAACGGGAATTTTTATTATACATTTTCTCAATGGAAAAAAGATGGTAGTTATTATAGCAATTCTTCTACAATTGAATTAACAAATTTAACATCACATCTCGATAATTATACTGCTGAATACACTTATACTTTAAGTAACCTAGGTGAAGCCGTTAGTTTTGGAACGACAATTGGAGCTCCAATTGTAATTAACTGGAATGACAATCCAAGTGCTACAAACTATCAAATTTGGAGAAGAAATAAAAATAATGGAGTTTGGACAACACCTGTACATATTGGAACTGTAAGTGTAGGGGTACATACTTTTACAGATATAGATTGTATTCTCAAAGCTTGGAAAGATGGAATAGAAATAGAGTATGATGTAAGAGGTTATTATTCCGGAAACGGAAGTTATCAAGATCCGTATTGGTCAAAGGTTTATGGGGAGATGTTTAAGATAGGAGAAAGAAAATTAAATGAAATAGCGGTTAAGTATAGCATAGAAAATTATCCTAATCCATTTAACCCCGAGACAATTATAAGGTACACTCTTCCGGAGGCAATTCAATTAGAAATCAAGGTTTATGATATGATAGGAAGAGAGGTGGCTGAATTAATAAATAGATTTCAAATGGATGGAAGTTATGAAATAAGGTTTGATGGCAGTAATCTTCCAAGTGGAGTATTTGTCTATACCATAAAAACTAGCAAGTATTTTGCATCAAAGAAAATGATGCTGATTAAATAATTACATTTAATGATACTAACTAAAAAATATTCCTGAGGGGAAAATGAAAAATATAATGAAATTATTACTGCTTGTTGTTGGTATAATAATAATATCATGTGATAAAAGCACAACTGAGTCAGAAGCAAGGATAAAAACACCTGATGAGATGACATGGACAGTAGATACATTCAGGACCGCTCCCACAGATATCCAGATAATCCCTGAAGATATAATAGCATTTTCACCAAAGGATGTATGGATAGCGTTTTATAGTGGTGGATTAACTGAATTGGTACAGCATTATAATGGAAAAGAGTGGAATGGATATAAGGCGGGCCAGCTAGGGGGAAGGATAAATGCCTTAGCAGGTAAATCAAGCCATGATATATGGGCAGTTGGATATGATGGAAATGGTTCATGTATAACGCATTATGACGGAATGTCATGGACACCATATTCAGAACGCTGGCCCGACGAAATAATAGATATAACAAAAGATGATGAAGGTAATTACTGGGCATGTGGAAGATCAGGAATTATATTAAAATATAGCGGTAATAAATGGAAAGGCCAATATTTTAAGATAAATCTAAATCCAAGCAGAGAAGAAGAATATTTATTAGGCGGCATTGCATATTATAATAAAAAAATTCACTTATTGGGGAGAAAATCTACAAGTGGCATTGGATCAACCGAGTATCATATCGTAGGTGAATTTAATAATTGGACAGTTATTGATTCTCAAAAATATTCTGAATTCAAAACAGTGAAATTCGGTGATGTGAATTTTATTAATATTGACAATAATCTATACTCTTTTGGTCTTGAAGGAATATGGGAATATAAAAATTCTAATTGGGAACAAATACTTAAGTTAAATCAACAAATATTTGGAATGTCAGGAATAAATCAAAATTATTTGATAGCCGTAGGTCCATTTAATAAATTCTATTTTTATGATGGAAATTCATGGGTTCAGAAAGCATATAACTTAAAAACATACGACGATAATATGGTGTTTGATAATGTGTGGACAAATGGAATTGAAACATTTATTGTGGGAGAACCTAATATCGGTAGATATGCACTTGTTTGGCATGGAAAATAATAAATTTATTCAATTATTTATAAATGACACTACCTCGCTGCAATGCTTTGGAATAAAGTAGGAGCCGTTGTTTTTCACGGCAAGTAATTTTTCTTAAAGAAAGCTGCCTCACAAGGGCAGCTTTTGTTTTGTTCAAAATACTTGCAGGTTTATAGGGTGTTTAAGGTAATGGCTCTCTAAATTAGAGAGCCATTCATAAATAGGTGAATATGGAGTCTGTAAAATATTTTAATTATTTGCCATGCCATATAAGTGCATATCTACCGATATTAGGTTCTCCCACAATAAATGTTTCAATACCATTTGCCATACTCTTCCTAAGACCATATATTCATCATAGGATTTTAATTTTTCTACTTTCGGTAACCACGAATTTCCATCATAAAAATAAAACTTATTAAAGGGACCCACTGCTATCAAATAATTTTGATTTGCTCCTGACATTCCAAATATCTGTTGCCGTAGGCTAAACTTATTCTCCCAATTAGAATTTTTATATTCCCATACTCCTCCTTAACCATAAGAATATAACGTATTTTGAACGTTAATAAATTTCCAATAACCGAATGTGATTATACTCTCTGGACCGGCTATTCTTGCAGAATCTACTATTTCCCAATCATCGAATACTCCCGAAATATGGTAATTTGTTTCTCCTATATTCCCTGGCTTAATACCATATATATGCATCTTGTTATTAAAGTATACTATACCATTGAGAAAATAAACTTCTTTATACTCTCTATTATAGTTTATTTTAAAATAATTCTGCTCCCATTTGCCATTAGAATATTTTAGAATTATTCCATTTCTTCCACACGCCCAAAAATTGCCTTCATCATCTTTTGTAATATCCAACAATTGATCATTGAATTCTTCTGAATATCTTGTCCATTTTAATCCGTTGTAATGTCCTATAAATGATTTTGTACCTGAATACCCTACTGCCCAAATATCATTGCTCGAATTCCCGGCTATCGCATCTACACGCATTCCTCCCAAATCAGCATATATATTACTCTCCCTCCAAGTTTTTCCATCGTAATGCCATATTAATCCTCTAGCTACATCACTATAACATACTAACCATACATCCTTTGGAGAAAATGCT
>JALNXG010000030.1 GCA_023230485.1 Melioribacteraceae bacterium | reverse complement strand
TGTCTTCTCGATCTTTAAGCTTCTGCCCATCGATTTTGATTGATCAGTTGCCCAGCTCAATGTTGCTCCCGCCGGCTCATTGCCTTTCATCCAATACGATGGTAATTCTTGTTCAAAACTGCCAACAATATTTACACCTTGTTGAGCGTTTGAAATTGTTACTCCGGCTATCATCATAAGTATTATTAGCCAGAAACGCCATCTAATATCTGTTAGTTGAGTCCTCATAAGGTCTCCTTTAGTTTATTTGTAAATTGATATTTAAGAGTATTACGTTTATAGGTTGTAGAAAAAATCTCTTTAAATGAATCAAAATCTATCTCTGTAATAGGAATAGTATCAACCACTACCTTTCTATTTACTAATAATTCTATTGCCCTACCGAAGGTAAATGGATTAAGAAAGGATGTTTTAATTGTTAGTTCTTTTTTAAAAGCTTCTTGAAGATTTAATTGGATAGATTGCCCTTCAGGAGCTAAGCCAAAAATAACAACAGTTCCTCCACGCTTAATTATTTGTAGCGATAAAGAAACTGCATCAGCACTCCCAACACACTCTATCACCTTATCAGCACCTCCGTGCGTTATCTTTTTTAAATCATACAATAAATTTGACTTATCCGAAGACAATACTAAATCAACTCCAAGCTCCTGTGCATAAATGTGTTTTGTTTCATTCGGTTCAATAACGATTGTTTTTGAAGCTCCTGCTAATCGCGCTAATTGAAGCATTAAAAGACCAATTGTTCCTCCACCGACAATTACAACTGAATCACCATGCTTAATTTCAGCTTGGTCAATTCCTCTTATGCAACATGATAATGGTTCAGCAAATGCGGCATCCGACAAAGGAAATTCCTTTGGAAGTTTGTATGCTTGCGAAACGGGTACTATTGCATACTCTGCAAATCCCCCATCCTCAGTTACACCGAGAGCTTTATGCTCTTCACAAAATTGAACTTTTCCTTCTTTGCAGAAATCGCATTTACCGCAATATATATTTGGATCAACGGCTATATTGTCATTAATTTCAAATCCATTACAATTCATACCTTTTGCTATAATAGTACCTACAAATTCATGACCAAGAATTGTATTCTGTTTTGCCTGCGAGTGCCCGTTATAGATATGAAAATCAGTTCCGCATACTCCACAATTTGCAACCTCGATAATTAACTCATTATCATTCAGACTGCGCAATTTTGCTTCAGATATTTCTAAATTTTCAATATCTCTAAATACTACTGATTTCATTTTAATTCTTTTGTTGAGTTTCTAATAATTAATTCTATCGGAACAAGTATCTTCTTTTTATTATTGTAAGATTTATCTCTGATTACATTTTCTATTAAGTGAATTGCTTCAGTTCCCAGCTCGAATTTTGGAACTTTGATTGTAGTAAGCGGAGGGTTCAATAGTATATCTGCTTCCACATCATCAAAGCCGATTAGTGAAATATCATTGGGTATTTTAATTCCGTTATCTGTGCAGTATTGCATTACGCCAATTGCCATTGCATCGTTGCAGGCAAAGATTGCAGTTATTTTTTTGTTTTGAGTTAATATTTTTTTTGCGGCGTTATATCCATTAGGTCGTGAAGGATCATCTTCATCAACAATACAATTCTTCTTATTGAATTTAATTCCATTACTTTCTAATGCTTGTTTGTATCCTGCAAAACGATCGTAAATACTTGGGTGCGGTATATCGCCTCCGATAAAACCTATTTCTTTATGACCTAGATCAATTAAATGCTTTGTAGCTACATAACCACCGTTAGTATTATCTATTAATACTGTAAAGAAATTTCCTGTAGTTGGATAATAATCAATAAATACAATCGGAATATCTAATTTTTCAATTCTTTCGATAAAATCCTGAGTTGCTTTCCCTGCAACAATAATTCCATCTACACTTCTTTCAAGAATAAATCTGGGTAGATCATCTTTACTATTAAAATCACGGGCAATAGTAGCAAGTAGAACATAATAGTTAGTTCCTCTAGTGCCTAATTCAGTACCTAGAAATATTTTTGTATAGAATGGTTCAGTTTGAAGAAAGTGATCGTCGGTGAGAATGAATCCAATATTGCCTGTAGTTTTAGTAGCCAATCCTTTTGCAGAACGTGAAGGATGGTAGTTAAGTTCTTTAATTGCCTTCTGAACTTTCGTCTTCGTTGCGGTTGTAATTCGTGCATGATTCTGAATGACTAAGGAAACAGTGGCTATCGATACTCCCGCTCTTTTCGCTACATCTTTAATTGTTGGTGACATAGTTTTTAGGTTAAACGTTTAACTAAGCCAAAGATAAAAACTCTTTTACTTCTTGTCAAGCTAATTCGTAATAGGATAAAAATAAAAATAACCTCTGATTTTAAGCTATATTAGTAATTTAGGCTTAAAATCAAAGGTCTGAGATTGGCACGGATTTAGTTAAACGATTAATCTATTTCGTTGAATATGAATAAGGACGATCTTTTTGTTCATTTCCTCTTTCCAAGTTTGGCTTTGAACTCATTTTTATATTAAGAGTTCCTCCCCTTAAAATCTCTTCGTGTGTAATAAAAGTTTTTGAGTAATCTTTTCCGTTCAAAAACATTTTATCTGTATAAATATTTTTGCTGGAATTGTTTTCGGCATTGATAACGAATTGTTTTCCATTTTCTAATTGTAGGGTTGCCTTTTTGAATAATAGAGAGCCAAATACATATTCATTAGTTCCTGGTGCAACTGGATAAAATCCAAGTGCCGAGAAAACATACCAAGCAGAAGTCTGTCCGTTATCTTCATCACCGCAAAGACCATCGGGTGTTGGTTTATACATTAAGTTCATTACTTCTCTTAATTTTTGTTGAGCTTTCCAAGGTGCACCTACATAATTATATAGATAGATTGCATGTTGAATGGGTTGATTACCGTGAGCATACTGACCCATTCCAGCTACAAGCATTTCAGTGATCTCATGTATTTGAACTCCGTAATAAGAAAAATCAAAAGTAGGTGAAGCAATAAAAACAGAATCTAATTTTTCTAAAAAATTCTGGTCGCCGCCCATAAGATTACTCAATCCTTTCGGATCATGAAAAACACACCAAGTCCAATGCCACGAGCATCCTTCAGTGAAAGCATCTCCCCATTTATCAGCTCTAAAAGGACTTTGAAAAGAACCATCTTTATTTCTCCCTCTCATAAAATTGATATTCTTATCGAATACATTCTCATAATTGAGCGCACGCTTAGCAAATAGATCAATCTCTTTTTGAGGACGGTTCAATTCTTTTGCTAAACGCCATATCACAAAATCTGCATAACTATATTCTAATGTTCTCGCAGCGTTTTCATCAATTTTTACATCATAAGGAATGTAGCCTAATGTATTATAATATTCAGCACCTAGTCTTCCTACTGAACTAAGCGGTCCTTCATTATCGGCATTTTTAGTAATTGCATCATACAAGGTATTTATATCATAGCCACGGATACCTTTCAAATAAGAATCTCCGATCAATGAAGCGGAGTTAGAACCGATCATACAATCACGATGACCCGGCGAAGCCCATTCCGGAAGCCATCCACTTTCATTATATGTATTCACTAGTCCCTGCATTATTTGACTGTTGTGCTCAGGATACATCAAAGTAATAAATGGGAATACAGCTCTGAACGTATCCCAGAAACCATTATCAGTAAACATATATCCGGGCAGAACATCCCCATTATAAGGGCTATAATGAACTACTTCGTTATCTTTATTTATTTCATAAAATTTTCTTGGGAAAAGAAGTGTACGATAAAATGCAGAATAAAAATTAATATATTCAGCTTCAGTTCCACCTTCCACTTTTATCTTATTAAATTCTTTATTCCAGATATCGAACGCTTTTTGTTTTGTCTGCTCAAAACTGTTATTTCCAATTTCTCTATCTAAATTTAATTGAGCTTGTTCAGGACTTATAAACGAAGATGCAATTTTAATATTTATTATTTTTTTATCTAATCCCTTAAATTTTACAACAGCCCCGACATGCTTATCTTTTCTTTCATAAGAATTTTTATAGATACCTGTGCTATCCCAAGTAAAAACTTCCTCAAAGGGACTATCAAACTCTGCTATAAAATAATTATGGAAATTCTCCGGTACACCACCTGAATTGTTGCGACAGTAACCGATTATTTTATTTTCTTCAGGAATTATTTTTACAAATGAATTTTTGAAAAACGCATCTAAAACTAAATATGAATTTCTTCCTGCCGGATAGTCGATTTTATATTGAACAGCTCTTTCTGTGGGGGTCATTTCAAGCCAAGTATCATAATCAGCAAGATAGACTTGATAATAATATGGTTTAGCAATCTCTCTTTTATGCGAAAACCATGATTCTCTTTCCTCTTGTTTATATTTTAGTTCACCCGCAACTGGCATAATTGAAAAAGCACCATAATCATTTATCCAAGGAGAGGGTTGGTGAGTTTGTTTGAAACCCTTTATTTTATAAGCATCATAAGCATACTGCCAACCGTTACCCATATTAGCGGTTTGGGGAGTCCAGAAATTCATACCCCAAGGAAGAGCCAATGCCGGATATGTATTCCCATTTGAGAATTTATACTCTGAATCAGAACCGATTAAAGTATTCGCATAGTCGATAAGATTTGTCTGTGAATAAATTGATGGGGCAAAAAAAACCAGTAGTAGAAAAAAATATTTTTTCATTATATCTCCGGAGAATTGAACTATAACAAATATAATATTTTTTCTAAAAAATGAGGGTGGCGTTTTTTGGGCACATGATACTTGTAACTAAGAGATTGATGCTAGAGGAATAGGTACTTAAGTTTTAGAATATACTTGTATAAGCGAAGAAAGTGATTAGTATCATTATTTTATTGTACTAACAATTCAGTATTGAATAAAGAGAGATTTATTAATATTTTAAAAATATAATTAGACTTTTCTATCCTAATTCTAGATATAGGGGTGTGCAATGAAAAATATAGCCAAGTTATTATTTTTTTCGATACTTGTTTTGATAATCACAAATTGCAAAAAAGATGATGTAATAGTTGATCCTCCGGGGGAAAAACCAACCAAAAGTCTTATTGATACACTAATTAATAATCAAGATTCACAGGTGCAAGTTTCTATTCCCGGTAAAGTTACAGTGCAAATCCCACGTGGGACTGTCCCCAATGGAACAAAATTAACAGTTGAAGAAGCTCTGGTTTCTAATTTTCCTTCAGACCAGCTTCATACAATTCATAAAGTATATGAAGTGAAATTAAGTTCGAGAACTAATTTTAATAATGATATTTCAATCACACTTAATTATGACCCCACTGTTTTGCAAAAAGATTATAAGAAAGAATTTCTAGGTGCAGCATATTATAATAGTAGCTTCAAAGCATGGAGCGAGTTTAAGTCCGTAACAGTTGATTCTATTAATCATAATGTTACTCTTAAAACCAACCATCTTACGCCTGTAGGTTTTTGGGAATTTCTCTCTACTAGCGGTTATCAGCATAAAATGGTTAGTGATCATTTTCAAGTTTATTATACTAATCAAGCTGATCATAAAGTAATGGATAACACGACATATAATTCGCAGGCGCAATCTTGGCATTCAAATACTGGAGATTTAGCATACACTCCCCTTTATATACAAGACTTATCACACTGGCTCGAAGAAGCATATAAAAAATATGAAGGTTATGGATTAACAGTGCCAACGACTAAAGTTACAGTATATGTAAGAAGTCTTAAAGGAAGCGATGGAGAATTTGCCTCAGTTTTAGGGAATGTTTATATCAATAATAAATTAACTCCTGATATCGAAACTCCGAATCAAACTATACCTGAATTACTAAAAGCTGCCGCTGCCCATGAATTTCTCCATTACGTTCAAGATTATTATTATGCGTTTAATATAGGTGGAATTGGTATGTGGTGGCTTGAAGCTACGGCTACACAGGCAGATAGAATGGTATGGGGCAATACTCTTAATTTTTACGAATCAGAAAATTTTTCAAAGAAAAATTCAGCAAATTATGGTAATATGCTTCATTACTGCATTTCAAAATCGTGGGATGACTGCAATTCTAATCCGAATTGGTATATAGCGGGTGGATTCCTAAATTACCTCGCCAATTACAGAGATGGAAAGAAAGCTAATATAGCTTCTCTAATAAAATTAGGGGGCGAATTCACCAATGTTTCTTATTATCGCACTTTACTAAATGATTATATCGTAAATAGCCTTGGTGGAAAGGGAATTGGTGAAGAATTTTTTGATTACGTCCAATATTTGTATGAAAGAGAAAATACAAGTTTTAATCTTACTTGGAGCTCGTCATTTAATCCCGATTCAAAGACAAATATTGATGGGACACTTTCGATTGCTTCCCCCAAGAAGACAATTTCTGAATCGCTGCCTCATCTTTCGGCTCGAATCGTAAAACTACGAAATAACGATTCTGATGCTAAGGAAATCTTAATAGATTTAAAGACTCTTCCTTCTGATATAAAAATATTTTTATATAAATATCAAAATCAGAAAATGGTTATTGAATCTATTCCTAAAGAAGGTGATAAACTTAAAATTGAACTTCTTAAAAAGAATTTTAAAGATATCCTCCTTGTTAATACTTCTGCAAATGATAGCAAATCCATTGAAATTGAGATAGCATTTAATACTCTTACCATAGAACCGGAAAAAATTGAAAATGGTAAACAAAATCAAAATTATACTTTCAAAGCGGTTTATGCCGGAAATCTTCCGGATGGTGCAAAATATTTCTGGTCTGCTTCTGATACTTCTGTAATATTTGAACGAGCTAATGATTCATTCGATTATTCTTTTAAAAAACCGGGCTCTTTCAAAGTAAAAGTTGTATTGAAGGATAAAAATAGTTCTGAACTTGCTAGTGCTGAATGCAGCGTTATAATTAGCGCAATTGATTTTCTTCATAAAGCTCCATTGGTTCAATTCAAACTCAGCGGTTTTATGGATGTGAAAGTTGATGGAAGCAACATGAATAACTATTTCGAATTTGCAATTGATAATAATAGAGAGGGATTACTTGGCACTTGGTCCGGAAATACATTTACTGCTAAAGCAAAAATTGGAGGAACTGCTTCGGAGCTATTTGAATATACTGTTGATTACACTGTTACTTTGGCAGATGATGGAATAACAGTAAAATCTTACAGCGCCACTTATAAAAAAATTAAATGGGAAATGTGGGATTCTCAAAGATATATATCGCAAGTAATTGAAGGGAGTTTTGCTGGGAATAGTTTACATTATATTGGAAGCACTTCAAAGGCAATTGTTTTTGGTGAAAGCGGTACTAAATTACAAAGTAATTTATCTACGGCTTCTTATTCAGAGAGAAATTATGATTCAAATGGTAAAGAGGTTTATTCAGTAATTTTAGATAAGCCCGATTGGTCAAACATTTATTATCTGACGTCAATGACCGTAGGTTTTATAGTATATCCATAATGGTGGGATAGTTAATGGATAATTTTGTATTTTTATTAATACAAACAAATACATAAAAACAAAGAAAAGAGATGATGAAAAAAATATTATTCTTATTTATTCTGGCATATAGCAGCACAATGTATTCACAAGTGAATTTTACGTCTTCCAATCTTCCGATTGTAATTATTGATACGAAAGGTAAGACGATAGTTGATGAACCAAAAGTATTAGTAAAAATGGGCATTATAGATAATGGACCCGGGAATATTAATCATGTAACTGATAGTCTTAATGGATATGATGGTTGGATTGGAATCGAAATTCGAGGAAGCAGTTCTCAAATGTTCCCTAAAAAACAATATGGATTTGAAACTGCCGATTCGCTGGGAGAAGATTTGGACGTTTCATTGCTTGGATTTCCAGAAGAAAGCGATTGGATACTTTCTGCACCTTATACCGACAAAACAATGTTCCGCAATGTATTAGTATATCAATTAGCCACTGATATGGGAAGATATGCTTCTCGTAATAAATTTTGCGAATTAGTGATTAACGGTGAATATAGGGGGGCTTATATTCTAATGGAAAAAATTAAACGAGATAAAAATCGAGTTAATATAAAGAAATTAGAACCAAAGGATTCCACAGGTGATAAATTAACTGGCGGCTATATAATTAAATTAGATAAACTTACTGGTTCAGATACTGAAGGATGGTTCTCTAGATTCCGTCCTTTAGATGATGTTTCTCGTAAAGTCTATTTTCAATATGATACTCCTAAACAAAAAGATCTAGTACCACAACAAGAAACTTATATTCAAAAATATATTTACGATATTGAAAATAATCTAAATACTGCTCTTTATAACGATCCGGTTAGAGGCTATTATCATAATATTAATCTCGATTCTTTCGTTGATTTATTTATTGCAAATGAGATTACAAAGAATGTTGATGGTTACCGCTTATCCACTTTTCTTTATAAAGACCGCGATAGTGAAGATGGGAGACTAACTTTCGGGCCAGTTTGGGATTATGATCTCGGCTTCGGCAATGTTAATTATGATGACTCATATACTACGGAAGGTTGGAAATTACTTACTAAAAATTATAGCGAATGGCTTACACCATTTTGGTTTAAGAAACTATTTTTGGACCCTGTTTTTCAAAACAGGCTAGCGAAAAAGTGGAATGATCTAAAAGGTACCTCTTTGAGTTATAATTATTTTGATGATAAAATTGATTCACTCGTAATACTAACTAATCAAGCTCGAATCAGGAATTTTGAAAAATGGAAAATTATTGGCGAATATGTTTGGCCTAATAATTATATTGGTAAAACATATGAAGATGATGTTAACTATTTAAAAGTTTGGATTTATAATAGAATCAATTGGATAAACTCGCAGATATTGAGTTCGTATACATTTATTGATTGGAATGATTATAAGACAAAAGCATTTGTATATGATGACTTAGTAAAAGGCAATTCGGCTAAATTACCATTATCTATATTTTATAATTCGATACAAAATTCAGATTCATTAAAATTCATTTCTGATTCTCCGGAAATGTCATTCAATGTTTTATCTGATTCGGTGGAGATAAATATTTCCAAACCGGGCAAATATAAATTTGCCGGTGCCGGGTATCACTTAAATACAAAAACTTCTGTGTCGCCACTTTATTACATGGAGAGTACTATTGTTGGTATTGAAGACGAAGAGCAAATCCCAACAAAATTCGCTTTGGAGCAAAATTATCCTAATCCTTTTAACCCCACGACAACAATAAATTATTCATTACCGAAAGAATCGTTTATTAATCTTACGGTTTATAATATTCTTGGTAAAGAGATGATAAATTTAGTAGATGAGACAAAAGAAGCGGGTCAGTATAAAGTAATGTTCGATGCTTCCGGTCTATCGAGCGGAATTTATTTCTACACACTAAATACAGGTGAAATAACTATCACAAAGAAAATGATTTTAGTAAAGTAAAGATAATGAAAACAGCCTTTTTCTTTTAACGGAAAAAGGCTGCTCTACTAGGAGTGATTGCTTCGTAAGATTAGAGCCCCCTATTAGCTCTTTCTACTCCCCCCAATTTCTATTGTAAATATCATTAACTAATCCCACAAAATGAATTTGATTTATTCAAAAGGTAATTTTCCTTTTCAGAAGGTAAATACCATTGATAAAACATTACTCCATTCTTCCTTTTAGTAATGACGCATACCTTCTGCTCATTGTTTCCGGTTTTTCAAATTCTTTTAGGTAAACTTGATAAGCATAATTAAACCATTCTTCGATGCGTTCCAAATATTCTAAATTAATAATAGTATTTCGATGAATACGGACGAATTTATTTTCTGGAAGTCTCTCTTCCCATTCCCTCATTGATTTTAATACTAATCCTCTCCCCTTTCCTTTAGTATAGACTTCCGAATAATTGCCGCAGAATTAATTTTTATGATAGAACTAATATTGATGAATTGATATGAATTATTCATGAGTAAAAATATAGTATCGGAGTATTCCAATGGTTTATATTTTTTGTCAATTGTATTATTTTCGCTATTCCTTATTTTATTCACTGCAATTGCTAATCTTTCTTTATTCACTGGCTTTAATAAATAATCCTGTGCACTTACTTCAAAAGCTTTAATTGCAAATTGCTCATAAGCTGTAACAAATATTATTTTTTTATCTGTTTTAATTTTATTTAGTAAATCAAATCCTGTTTCACCAGGCATTTGTATATCGAGAAATATAAGATCAAATTCTTCTTCTTCAATCAATTTAATCCCTTTTCCCACGTTATCAGCTTCACCAAGAATTTCGATATCAGGAAAATCTTTTAATAAAGCTTTTAAGTCTTCTCGTGCCAATTTTTCATCATCAATGATTATTGTTTTTATTGTATTCACAATAAATCCCCCCATATAATTATTCTAATTTTTATTCTGTTTTCTTCTTTGATTATTTCTAAGGAATGATGAGCCGGATAATAAAACTCCAGGCGACTTTTTATATTTTTCATACCTGTTCCTGTACCATTTTTTGAAGAAGAATCATATTCACTCCAATCCCCATTGTTTTCTACATCAACAAATAGCTTTTCATTCTCAAATCTCGTTGAAACGAATATTTCTAAAGGTATATTATTTGATTTCATTCCATATTTTATTGCATTTTCAATTAACGGATGAATAATGAAACCTGGGATTTTACATGACTTTGAATTTTCTTTTATATCAAACGTAAAAATAATTTTCTCATCAAATCTTACCTTTTCAATTTCCGCATAATTTTTAATCGCTGTTATTTCGTCAATAAGTTCAACAGTGTTATTCTCTCTTCCTAGGAGAGTATATCGATAATAATCTGACAATCTACCGACAAAATCTTCAGCTTTAGATTGATCAATACGAATAAGTGCGCGAAGTGAGCAGAAAGAATTAAAAAGAAAATGTGGATTTACCTGATATTGCAACATCTTAAGATGTGCAGTCTTAGCAAGTAGTTCAGATTTTTGTGCTCTTTCTCTTTCATAAATTAAATCTAGCCAAAATTTAATTCCAAAATATAGAAGACTCCATGAAGTCATTAATGGAAAAAATCGAGTTAGTTGACGAGTTAAATATGAAATATTATAAACCGATTTTAGAATCACTTTTGCTTCATTAAATGCAAAAAGTATATAAATAAAATGTGCAATAAAATACAAAAGGATCGATGCTAGAAATGATATTATCAAAATATAAACCAAAAATTGAATTAGATTCTTTTTTTTATATGGATAATATTTATAAACCTTTCTCACATAAGAAGTAACGAAATAACCTGATGACCATTGAAGTGCATTTGAAATAAATTCCCTAGCACTTACAAGAGTAATTTCAGGACTTACAATAAATGAATCAACCAATATTAGAACCACCCAACCAATAATATTAACTACCTTAAATGAAGGGTGGTTTGGATATGACATTTTTGAATTAAAATAATGGGATATCTTTTGTAATTTCATTTGAATTGCGTCCCCCCCTTTAAAGTGCGCAATTAAATTCATCTATATATTATTTAATAATAAAATCTTACTAGTGGTATTTTAGACGTGCGAATGGCTAAAAAGTGTTCCACATATATAAGGATTTTTAGGGTATAAATTTTTACACCAACTTTTTAAAATCATTGTGCGTCTAAAAGAGAAACAAAACTGTTGAGGCCTTGTCATGAATAAGTTAAACGTAAAAAAACATTTATTTTTTTTTACTCTATTAAGCGGAATAATTATTAATGTTTATTATTACTTCATAATTAATTCTAAGCCAATTTTCTTTGGTAGCGATAAAATCGTATTAATGGGAGTAATTTCAATATGCTGCATTATTTTTGCCATTGTTTCATTAATTCATTTATTGTTTATTTGCTCTAAAAATAAAATTGCTATGAATAAAAAGAAAAACCGCTTGGATAATTAATCTACCGCTTATAAAAGGAAGATTTTTTTTATCAATAGACTTAAATAAGTTACAAGTTCTATAAACCAAAATATTATTTAATAACAATTCATCGGGGGGATGAATGATTATGGATACCTGTCTCAAAAAAGAAACTATTTAAACTAACTTTAAAAAATTGAGGTTAATATGGTAACGAAAAATTTACCTAAGAGAAATCTATATCCGGTTCTCACTTTATTTCTGATAGTATTAATAGCTTTTCAAAATAATACTATCGCACAAGCAAAACATGGCACAATTAAAGGCACGGTAAAAGATCAAACTACTGGAGAGGCATTAATTGGTGCAAATGTTTTTATCAAAGCACTTAATACCGGTGCAGCAACAGATATTGACGGAAGATACGAAATAGCAAATGTTCCCGAAGGTACTTATTTAGTAAATGCAAGATTCGTTAGTTTTAAGGATCAAGCTTTGGATGTGATCGTGAAAGGGGGGATTACATCTAATGTTAATTTTACTCTTGTATCTTCGCCTGTTCAAATGAATGAAGTGGTTGTAACAGGTCAAGGAATTGCTACTGAAAGAAGAAAGTTGACTTCAAGTGTATCTACGATCAATACTGATAATATCAAAGCTGCGCCGGTAGAATCTTTAGATCAATTACTCCAAGGAAGAGTAACCGGATTAAATTCCTTTAGTTCATCCGGTATGCCCGGAACTGCGGGAAGAGTATCCGCACGCGGACTTAAGAGCGTTCTTACAAGTTCTACACCGGTTGTGTATGTCGATAATGTAAGAGTTGATAATCAGGATGCTTTCCGTCTTGCATTAGATACAGGTGGAGCAGAGTCTTCTGCATTAGCTGATCTTGTAATCGGTGAAATTGATCGAATCGAAGTTATCAAGGGTGGTGCTGCATCAACACTATTCGGTTCAGAAGCTGCCAATGGAGTAATTCAGATATTCACAAAAAAAGGTATGCCCGGTAAAACTCAATGGTCAATTAATACAACATCGGGCTTTGATGCCCCGAATGAAAAATTTGTAACCGAACAATTTATAAAAGATAAAGTTCTAAAAACCGGTTACTATCAGAGTTATTCATTCAACGCTTCCGGCGGCGAGAAAAATTTTACTTTCAATGTCGGAGGTAAAACATATATGTCCGATGGTGTTCTATTAGATAATATGATGCGTTCAAAATCGTATAGCTTTAATGGTGGATTTAGAGCTTTGTTATCAGACATTTCTACTCTTGAACTCTCTTCAAGCTATACCAAATCCCAATATAGAAGAGCTACTAATAATAACCTCCCGACTGCTCCTTATGGTGGCTTTGAAGATGGAAGCCACAACGATATAAATGGATTTAACGAAGCTTCTAGAGATTCTATACTCAACATTATGACCACCGATAAAATTAGTGATGATGATGATCGTTTTAGAGTAGCTCTAAATTTAGATATTACTCCAAACAAGCAGTTTACAAATAGATTTACTTTCGGTATCGATTATAGAAAAAATGAAGAGAGAGATTATGTCCCGATAAAATCAGGATTATTCTTCTTCCAAGAAGGAGGATATTTATATCGTGCCGATAGAGAATATATGACAGTTACACTTTCTTATGCAGGCTCTTATATTCTTCCTAAAATTGGTCCGATTGAGCAGACAATTGGATTCGGAGTTACGGGATTCAGAGTGGAAGATAGAGAATCCGCAGCACAGGGAGATAAATTCACCATACCCGGAACTGATGATTTTGATAATGCTTCGCAAATAAATGCTCAAGAGAATAATCGTCAATTATTTAACGGCGGGTTCCATCTCGTAGATCAGATTGGATTATTTGATAAAGTATTTATGGATCTCGGATTCAGAGTTGACGGTAATTCCACTTTCGGTAAAGAGATTGGTTTACAATTCTATCCAAAGGCAGGTATAGCTTATAATATTTCAGAAGAAGGATATTTCCCTGTAATGATTAAAGAATACATATCAACATTAAAGTTAAGAGCCTCTTGGGGACAGACCGGCAACTTCCCGCCACCATTTACAAGAGATAGAACTTATGCAGCGAATTCATTCTTATCTCAATCAGGACTTGGCTTTGCTAATCCCGGGAATAATGATCTAAAGCCCGAAAAAACCAACTCAATCGATCTTGGTTTCGATATGGGTCTATTGAATGATAAAATTTCATTGGAATTTACTTATTTCGATCAGCTTACAAAAGATGCACTTTTCCAAGTTCCAAAAGATCCTGCTTCAGGATTTGGTCTCCAATGGACTAACGTAGGGAAAATATCAAATAAAGGTATTGAAATTGGAATGGATGCCGAAGTAATTCAATCAGAAAATGTTCTATTTAATCTAAGAGTTGGTTTCTCCACATTGGAAAATAAAGTCGAAAGTCTCGGCGGTGCCGCACCATTCGATCTTTCATCATTTACATTCCTCCCAAGACGCGTAGAAGAAGGTCAGACACTCGGAGTTTTCAGAGTAGGTGTACCGGTTAAAGATGCTAACGGAAATTATACAGGTCAATTTGAAAGAGTTTTAACCGGCTCTCCATTACCGAAGCAATCGGGTAATTTTTCGTTCAATCTAACTCTATTCAGAAATCTTACTATTTCCGGATTAACAGAATTTGCATTTGGACATCAGATAGTAAATCTCAAAAAAACTCTCCGCTATTTTAATGGAACTGAAGATACAAAAGATATAGTGCCAGAAAATTATTCTTTTGAAAGTGCTTCTTCTGTTTGGCTAGAAGATGCCGATTGGATTAAGATAAGAGAGATATCAATGAACTATCGGTTCCATGAAGGGTTTTTGAAGGGACTTTCAATCTCCGCAAGTCTTAGAAATGTCGCTGAATTTGGAATCAAGACGACTGCTTTAGACCCTGAATTGAATAGCTTCCAACCGAATCTAGCAAATACCGGTGGTTATGGTTATCTCGATATTTCAGCTCCGCGTCAATTCAGACTCGGACTAACATATAATTTATAATAAAAAAGATGAGGTATATAATGAATAGAATAAAATATGTATTTAGTATATCTGCATTACTTCTCTTTTTGATGATTTTTAATACCGGCTGCGAACTTATTGATCCAACTGAAGTTAATAATCCATCCATTACACAAGAGAAGTTATTTAAAGATGCAACAGGCGGTGCTAAACCATTATTATCAGGCTTAGAATTTGCTTTCTCAGATGCAGTGAACAGAGCTTCCTTTTTTACCGAAGTAGTTTCGGATAATTATCTTAATACATCTACATATATTTCCACACAATTAGATGATCCAAGATTAATTACTCCAAATGACCAATATCTTGGTGATTTCAGAGAGATTTATGGTAAGCTTCAGACTTTGCATTCTTTAGCAGATTTCGGTCTTAATACTGTATTAAAGGCAGACCAGCAATCAACAAATAAAGATGCTGCACGAGTTCATTTTTATAAAGGAATGGCAATACTTTTATTATGCGAAAATTTCCAAGCTTTCCCATTAGAAGAAAATGGAAATATGATAAAAGCAGAAGTGGCAATTAAAACAGCAATTGAACAGTTTAATAAATCATATCAATTAGATGGTTCGGGAACTAATGGAATCAATAATAAATTAGCTCTTGCAAGAGCATATAGACAAGATGGAAATAAAGCGAGCTCTATTCAAGCAGCTAACGAAGCATTAGGACTAAGCGGTAACTATGTTTATAATGCCGAATATGATCCGATTAATTTAGCCAATAGAATGAATCTTTTTACGGTTGTAAGAAATCAAAATGATATGCAGCCGCTTCCTCGTCTTGATTTTCTTGATCCAAAATTTGCCAATCGAGACGGCAGCGATCCGATTCCGGTACTTAAATCGGAAGAAGCATATTTAATATTAGCCGAAGCTGCTCTTTCAAATGGCGATCTTGAAGGGACAAAAACCCAACTTCGAAATTTAATTCAACTTGTTAAGACACGTAATGTAGTTCCGTATCTTGACAGAGACCCGAGAAGAAACAGACCAAACAACAATAATGATAAAGTGAAAGCTGATCCGTCTTCGCCTGCTATTGGTGGACTAATTTTCAAAAGATCCGGTTCAACAATTAATACATATCCTATTTCTGCTACAAGTGTTACATTAGAACAGATAGATGGATTGAGCGATAATAATGAAGCATTTAGAGTATTGTATTTAATGCGCCAAGAGATTCTATTCTCTGAAGGAAGAAGAATGAGCGATCTCGGAATTCGTCTTCCTGTAATGAATAGACAGATTGACGCTAACCCGAATGTTAATCCCGGTGATTACGGTACTTCAGTATTTGTACCCGCATACATTCCACAGGGAAGGGATTTAGATAGTTTTGATTATGATACGGCTACGAATTTAGTTACTATCAAGTATGATATGAATAAAATACTAATGCAGAATAAAAGTATTGTTTCACCATTCTTCTAATTATTCCTATATAGAAAAAGAGCAAAGTGGGAGTGCCTTTACGGACTCTCACTTTTTTTTATTCTTCTCTATATTTTCTTTTGATACTTCCCTCGTAACTATCTATCTGAAGCAAGACACCTTCTAATTGTCCATTAACTAAAGGAATTCTTCGCGAAGTTCTGAGTCCGATATTTTTTCTTAATTGTGGGCTGCCTGTATAGATATAAGCAGTGGTTCCATTACATTTCTGTTTAATAAAATCTCCGAGTTCTCCATACAGTCTTTTTACTTCTTCTAATTCACCTAATCTTATTCCATAAGGAGGGTTGGTTACAAGCACTCCATTTTGAAATTCAGTAATATGCTGAAATGGCTGACCTGTGATTTCGACAGATTCTCCATAAGGAAGACGAGAAAGATTTTCTTGAGCAGCTTTAATAATTCTTTGTGATTTATCGCTCCCCTTTATTAACCCGTGAGGCAATGGTCTCAACTGCGAATCACATTTGCTTTTTACTTTAGTCCAAATTAATTTATCATAATCGGGAAGATGAGTGAAACCAAATTTCTTTCTAAGATATTGAGCCGGGATTCTACAATAGCTCATCAATGCTTCGCAAACTATCGTACCTGATCCACACATTGGGTCCCAAAGCACTTTATCTCCATCCCAATCGGTAATTCTAATAATTGCTGCGGCTAATGATTCTTGCATTGGTGCTTCTCCTGCAGCTAAACGGTATCCCCTTTTATGCAATGATTCACCCGATGTATCAAGACTAATTACAGCTCTATCGGTTTCTATATGAAGATTGAATCGAACGTCAGGATTAACTGTGGCTACGTCTGGTCTTTTCCCATATTTATCACGGAAATAATCTGCGATACCGTCTTTAAGGCATTGCGCCGCATAAAGCGAATTTGTTATTCTACTTTTTGCAACTGATGCTGTAATCGAAAATGTCTCATTTACAGCAAATAATTTTTCCCATGGTATTTTTGATGCGGCACGAGTTAATTCCTTTGCATCCATTACATGCATTGAAAATAAAGGGGCTAAGACTCTTGATATCATTCGTGCGCAATAATTTATTCTATAAATTGTTTCTTTATCTGCCTCGAAATAGATTCCACGATAAACTTTTTCTGTATCCTTTGCGCCAAGTTCAATTAATTCTTCTTCACAAAGTGCCTCCATTAATCCGGGCGCTTGTGCGAAAAACTTATTATTTTCTAAATATTCGAAATTCACTTTTTCTCTAATTTTTGATTTTAAAGATAAGCTTTTTTAGGATTAGTTTTCGAGATTAATAATCTACTATTTAGGTAATTGTACAATAAACTTAGACCCTTTGCCAAGAACACTATCTACTTTTATACTACCCCCAAGATTAAGAATTATTTCTTTACATAGAATTAATCCGAAACCTGTACCTTTTTCTTGATTAGTACCGGGCAGTGAAAAATTCTCTCCTAGTATAAACATTTTTCTTAGATTTTCGGGACTTATTCCAACTCCAAAATCTTCTATAATGATTTCGAGCAAACCGCCATTCATTCTGTTATAAATAATTATTTCACTTCCTTGATATGAGAATTTGATTGCGTTATTTATCAAATTACGAATCACTAACTGAAGCATATTTCTATCGCAATATACACTCGCTTCTTTTTCAATCGAATTAATCATAGTAATATTCTTGTTCTCGGCACTTAAATATAACAGCAGCATTACATTCTGAATCTCTTCCCAAATATTTAATTCTTCCTTTTCAATTTTTACATTATTATTCGTTAAGCGAGACCAGGTAAGGACATCTTCAATGAGTTCCGATTGTCTTTTAGCGGATTGGTTTAGAGATTCGATCATCTCTTTGATTTCGGAATTATTCATCTTCTCTAATCCGCTGCTTAATAAATCAGTTATACCAAGAAATCCTTGCATCGGACTTCTTAAATCATGAGAGAGAATTGATATAAATCGATTCTTTGTCTCCACCTGTACAACTAATTCATCCATAAGTCTTTTCTTTTCTACTTCAGCTAATATTTTATCTGTAACGTCCTTAATAAAAATAATTGAACCGATTAATCTTTTTTGCACTAATATTGGGTCGATATTGATTTCAAAATATTTATTATTCTGCTTTAATTCATAGCTAGTATTCTCTGGGAGTATCTCCAATGGAATAACTTCATTATACATTTTCCCAATGTAATCCTGTATAGTCCCACCTAACAATATTCTTAATGATTTATTGAGATCAATTATTCTTCCTGAATTATCTATTACTAAAACACCTGCGATCATTCTATCGATCAATAGATCTCTTGCAATTGGAATAAGATCAAATGGGATTTTATTAAAAAGCACAAATGACAAAATTAAACCAGTTGTAGAAAATGCTACCGGTGTAAGATCTAATTTAGAATCCATTACACTCAAAATGTATAATACATTTGCTAATAATGGAATACATGCTGCAGCAACCAAAATTAGAAACCTATTTTTAATAAGATAATTGGTTCTAAGCGAAGCACGAACCAATATATACATTCCAGAATAAATTAAAATATATGCATATATCGAATGAAAGTATGTGAGAGGTCCATGATGATAATCTACGACCAAATATTCTCCCTCATGCCTTGAAGTTATTCTCTCCCAGATTAATTGATGATACTCATTCGTAAAAGCCGAAAGCAATATTAATATAGGAATAATCAATATTACAATTTTAATATACTTGAGATTTTTTATAAAATAATTGGAGTAGTAGATAGCAAAAAACAAAAATGTTGGAGCAATAGAAACTCGACTAATGAAAATTAATTTAGAGAAAAATATTTTATGCGAAATAACGGGGGAACCAAATTCTAAGAATGCAAAAAAAGACCAATTAGCAATAACTATCAGCAAAAAGGCAAAATAATTTATTGCAATAGTTGTTCTCTTCTGCCAAAGAATAAAAGCCGTAACAATCGAAATTAATGAGGCAAAAGCTAACGAGAGATAATATATTGTATATCCGATTTTAAACCTCGATTCTTAAATACAATATTGTAACAGTTATGATACAAATAAAGAATTTAATTGTTCCCACGTTTATAATGTGATTCAGGCAACAGTTAAAATATTTTTCCTTCTATGTGAAAATTTATTTATTTCCAATTAATTATCACTCAATAATTCAGTGCCGTTGCTAATTGTCGTGATATATACTTCCAGTTCTTTACCATATCTACTTTTATATTTTTGAGAAATATATTCAACAGATTTTTCAATACCACTATTCTTAATTAGATTTATTGTGCAACCACCGAAACCGCCTCCCATCATACGAGCACCAAGTATATCTTCATTCCCTTTTGTAAGTTCAACTAAATAATCCATTTCTTCGCAACTCACTTCATAATCCTTACTTAATCCTTCATGAGTTTGGAACATATATTTGCCAAATTTTTTCAAATCTTTTTCTATTAGTGAATCACATGCTTTTATTACTCTATCAGTTTCTTCGACTGCATATTTGCACCTTTTATATACAACATCATTAATTTCATCTTTTACTTCTCTAAGCATCTCTTCACTTACATCACGAAGACTTTTTACTTCAGGATATTTTTTCTGAATTATAGCAACACCTAAATTGCATTCTTCCCTTCTCTTATTGTATTCGGATGATGCAAGAGAATGAGTTACTAATGAATTAAAGAGAACAATCGATAGATCCTTAAAATCAAATGGGAAGTATTCATAATCCAAAGATTGACAATCGATACGAACCACATTTCCCGATTTTCCAAAAACATTTATATATTGGTCCATTATTCCGCAATTCATACCGACAAATTCATTCTCTGCTTTCTGTGCAAGTTTTACAATCGTCAATTTTTCAAGTCCGAGATTAAAAATATGATTAAGAGCGAACGCTAAACCCGCTTCTAAAGCCGCAGAAGATGAAAGCCCTGCCCCTATTGGTATATCCCCTCCAAATACACAATTGAAACCGTTAAACTTGCATCCCATTTTGTTTAATTGATCTACAACGCCTTTTAGATAATTAGACCATTTCCCTTTTATAAAATTAGGATTGGAAATATTGAATTGATCCGATTCATTTAGATTATAAGCGTATAGATTTACTTCCGAATCATCTCTTTTAGATATGGCGAAATAGATTGCCTTCTCGATTGCTGCCGGAAGAACGAATCCATTATTATAATCAGTATGTTCTCCGATAAGATTTACTCTACCCGGTGAGCGGAATAATAATGGCTCTTCTTGATGCAAAACTTTAAATTTTTCCTTAATTAATTTCTTTAATCCCATTTGTATCCTTTATTCCATTAAACAAGTTTTACAATGATTATAAATGATAATAACCAGAGAATAATCATCGATTGCAGAAAACGATCATGGAAAAATATATTTGTAGGGTTTCCGCTTTTCCCATCTACAAAGGTTATCTGCATATATCGCAAGATTCCGGCTATTACAAAAAATGACGTTATATAAATATTTTCCGTACCGAAACGAGCGACAATGTTCTCTGAAACAGTGTAAAGTATATATGATACAATTATCACTCCGCCCATCATTACTAACCCGGCATTGATAAATTCAAGATTATAACCTGAAATATTTTTCCTCGTTTGAAGACCCGATTCACCGAGTACTATATCGTCCCTTCGTTTTGCGATTGCAAAAAACAAAGCTACTAGAAAAGACATTACAATAAGCCACATCGAAGTTTTTATATCTGTCGCATATCCACCAACTAATACCCTTAAAACAAATCCTAATGCAATAATAAAAATATCAAGAATTGGAATATGCTTCAATCGAACGGAATAGAGAATATTAACCAATATATATGCACCTAATACGTAAAATACTTTTTGATTGAATAGGAATGAAAATAAAATCGCTATATGCATTAATAGAATGGAGATAATAAAAGCAGCCGTTTTTGTAATCTTACCACTTGCTATCGGTCTCTTTTTTTTCTCCGGATGTAATTGATCTTCCAAAATATCATATATATCATTTAGTATATAGATACTGCTTGATGCGATGGAAAATAATATGAATGCAATAAAACCATTTAATGCTTTGTCAAATTCAAGAAACGAAAATGAAAAAAATATTGGAGCAAAAATTAATAGATTTTTAATGTATTGTTTTACTCTTAAAAACTGTCCATATATTTTTATGTTTTCAATCATTAATTTGCCCTGATTTTATTACGTCAAAATTAATATAATTATTTGAAACATTATCTTACATATGCTAAATTATTCAATTAGTGATTATTATTATTTTGTTCTCCCTGCTTTTTAATTCGATACTATTTATAACAGTATTTCTATCTGTCATATCATAAGTTTTAATATCTGAATACGTTTTCGTATCAGGATTATAGAACTGAATGGTTTTGGATTTAATACCAGAATGCTCAACAATTAATTCCGCTCTTACATCTGCACTGCCGTTGTTTAAAAGATAAACAAACATTTTAGAGCCACATTGCACCCCGTAATTTATCCCTGATTCAAAATTGGTGCTTGTTTTTATTGGCTTAAATTCACCTTTGCCCGCATCTATCATATTATCATATACTTCTTTAATGTTAGAATAGTATTTCTTCGTATCTTTTTCGTCAAAAAATTCCCACCACCAAGTCATTGGTAATATTGGTGTCGGATTAAATAAACCGTACCATAAACCCCTTTTGAAGTCGTATTCAAAATCCTCTGCATAGTCATTAAAATTCAAACTCCAATCCCATTGATGACCATATTCCCCGATTACATACGGTTTAGAATATTTAATAGAATAATCTACGAGTGTAGAAGGAATAGCATCTATTGCAATATAAATATGCTTCTGATTGAAATCGATCTCTTTTATCGAATTTAATCCTTCGATTTCACGATGTGAAATACTTGTAGTAATTAAGTGGTCATAAGGATCAATTGATGAAAGATAATCGCTCATTTCTTTATGCCACTCAACTACTAGTGCAGGATTAATTTGCGAATCATCTTTTCCTGCGTACATTGCATTATCGACTTCATTCCAAAATTCCCAAGCACCGATGCTTTGATAATGCCCCCATCTCGCGACTAAATAACGTAATCTGCTTTTATACTGAATTTTCGCATTCGGATTCGAGAAAAATTCAGATGGATTTGCAGCATATCCTCCATTTTTTATATTATAATTACTCGATTCCCACTGCGAACCTAATAATGCTCCGTGTGCATCCATTGCTAACATTATATAAATGCCTAATGAATCAGCTAACGAAAATAGTCTTTCGATTTTATCGAAACTACTCGAATTAAAATATTCATCCGAATTAGAATATCGATTTGAATTAGCGACTTTTTTCCATTCGAGAGGTAAGTTCCATGGGCACATCCATGTACGCATATAGTTTCCGCCATTCTCTTTAAGTTTGCGGAGCATATATTCATAGTTAAATCTCGACATTTCGTGAAGCTCTTTGAAGAATTTTGAATCATCATTTTTGCGTGCTTCCCACCCAATGTTTTCCCCGATTCCGCGAAAAACTTCTCCATTATCAAATTTGAAAGTCCAGTTATCATTTGGGTGTAGGAACCCCTTCCTATCAGAAGAAGTTACAGAGAAGGAATTACTTTCGCTTTTAGTGATTTTGCCTTTGTTCTTTAGTTCAAAATAATATGTATATGCTCCAATTTCTTGTGGTGCAAAAATCGCTTTCCAAAAAGATAGCTCGCCACTTTTACCGTTTACATAAAAACAAGGGAGCAATAATTCTTTGCCTGATGGAGATATCATTTTCATATCTAAAGTGATTTCAGTAACTAAATATGGGTTTGTATAATCTTCTTTAAGTTTAATATCCCAAGCTGCTTTCCCGTACTGAGTTATCTTTTCAGTTTTTAATTTTTCAGATATAATTTGGGCACTTAAATTCGATGTTATAGTAAAAATTATTACTAAAATGGATAGTAGTCGAATAATGATTTTCAATTTATTCCCTTGAGTTTTATGATCGATTAGAACCGGATAAATGACGCAAAATTAATTACAAGATATTATTGCTATATATTGATATCTTTAGATACGAATCTTAATTAATTGTACAATAATAAACAATTCGCTATAAATTATGATTGATATATCATTTATAATACCCGCCTATGATGAAGAGAAAAAAATCTTAAATGATCTAATTCTTGCCAATCAATTTCTTTCTTCTAATAATTTTAGCGGTGAAATAATTGTAATTGATGATGGTTGTTCCGATAACACATTCCAAAACGCTGAAAAATCGCGTGAGCAAATTGAATCACAATTGATTTTATTATCGAACGATATAAACAGAGGGAAGGGATATTCGATAAAAAAAGGGATTCTTCGTTCTAAAGGGAAGTATATAATTTATTTCGATGCAGGTGCAACGATCCCCCTCTCTGATGCACTTAAAGGTATTGAATTAATAAAATCACGCGAATGCGATATAGCATTTGGGTCAAGAAAACTCCCTGAATCCAAAATAATTAAGAAACAAAAGCTTGATAGAAAATTAGCGTCTTTTCTTTTTTTACAATTCTGTAAAATGTTTTTTAATATCGATAAAAGTTTTACAGATACACAGTGCGGTTTTAAAGTTTTGGATGGAGATATTGCACGTGAATTATTTGAAAAAGTTACACTAAATGGATTCCTTTTTGAAATTGAATTGATAATGCTAGCAGGAAGAAATAATTATAAAATAAAAGAATTTCCCATTACATGGAAGTGTGATAGAGACAGCAGAATAAATTTTGTACGAACTCCAACAAAAATTGTAAAAGAAATAATGCAACTTAGAAAAATAAAATTTTAAGCGAGAAGTAAATTCATATCGCACCCAATCTCACCTAGCATTACAATATCACTTACTTTAGTTACTTGATTAGGTTCAATTATTATAACGCCTGTATTTTCTAAACATTTTAATATAGTTTTAATTAAATCATAATCAAGAATCATAAATGCCGTTGAGAGAGCATCCGCTTCAGCGGCACTACCTGTGAATACCCATACTCCTCTTTTTTCTTCAACCGGTTTCATTTTTTTTGTATCTATTATATGATTTCCTTTACTTAATCCTGAACTACCGATAGACATATTCCTAAGTTTACAGTTGTAAACTTTTTGATCATAATTATTCTGATTAGAAATTGAGATGTCCCACCCTTCTGAATAATTATTATTAGAAAATGCGCGAATTGAACTCTGTCCTGCACTCAAGAACGCAGATTCAATTCCCCAGTATTTAAGCATTTCATAAGCTACATCAATTGAGTAACCCTTGCCAAATGCCCCTAAATCGATTACAGTTCCTTCCTTCTTAATTCCAACTGAATAATCATCGTAAAGAATAATATTACTTATATCAGATTTCTGAGCAGCTAATTCAATTTCTGCTGTTGTAGGATTTTTTAAAGATTTATCTGGATTTAACCAACAATTATAAAGAGCACCCGAAGCTATATTAAATGCCCCATCAGTTAAATCATATAAAGTCTGCGAATACTCTAAACAATTAAATGAATGTTCGCTTAAAGTTGTTCTTTCACCGATTTTAAGACTATTTATTTTTGATATATCACTATTAGGGTTATACCTGCTCAATTCATTCTCGAGAATATCAATTCTCTTCCATATTTCACCAGCCATACCTTCAGAATATTCTTGGTCAGGACAATTGATTATTAATTCAAAGACTGTCGCCATTGCACGATGTGAAAATCTATATTTATTCATTCTCTTCTCCTATCAAGAATATTTTTTTGAATATAACCTCTTATTTCAACACCCGGTCTCAGCTCCATATATTCATCAAATAAAGGAACGTATAAATTTATTTCTCCGGCTGGCGGATTTGAATACAATTTTTCAATTAATTCACTCTCAAATTTAGGAGAAGAAATAATTATCGGAAAATTATATACATCATCATTTATTTTATCATTCCAAGAAATATTTTTTATTTTTCTTAAGTACCAAGGTAAGGACCAATAATCATCTTTAGGTGCAGTAATATAAAGCGGAGACGATTCATCATTACCGATTATACGTTCTATTTGAGAACCAATTATTTTCACATCATTCGTTGAATGCGCATATACAAATGGATTCTTAGGGTGAAATGAATAAATATAATTTATTTGATACGCTTGATATAACTGTTGCAATGAAAATATGGCAAGAATAACATACCATATTTCTTTTCTTAATACCTTATTCAATTCAAATAATGAATATGCAGAAATAATAATTATCCCCTGCCAAAAAGTCATCATAGTCCATGGCGTTTTATATGGGATTGCTGAATAAATAATTATATTAAAAACCGTAAAAAGAAGAAAGAATCGAATAAATTTATTCGTCTCACGCCAATGAATAAATATGTTTAGAGATCCGAGCAAAAACAATATTAAAATGATGATTTCTGTAAAATAGAATCCCTCAATATTCAAGAATGTAACGAGTGAAAAATAGTAATACCAAGCATGATTATGCTCATGAAAACTTCCCGCTTTATTGAAGTAATTAAGGAAAGCTCCAATAAAATCATTTATACCAGAAACATTTAAAAGGAAAGATGTATAGAAAAGAAATACTACGACCACAAATGGAACTAGAAACAAATCTAAATTTTTGACTGCGATATTAGTTATAGATTTTATCTTAGGACGTACAAGAATAATTAAAGAAATAATTGCCGCACCGAAAGTAATTATCCAAGTCTCTTTTGAAGAAGCGGCTAAACCTGCAAAAATGCCCGCACCAATTAGCCAAAATATATTTTTAGATTTATAAAAATGATAAAGGGAAATAATTGAGGAGAATGAAAAACTTACTAATAAACTCTCCTGAATATAATACCTGTTATAAAACAGATTCATTGAGGAAAACGTAGTTAAAAATAATAGTAACAATATAAACTTATAATCAAATTCCTTAAGAAGAGTTAAAATTAATAATAGCAATATCATTCCGGCTATAACAGGAATAATTCTCAAATCATATTCAGTTAATTCCGAGAATTTAGTTTTCCCTGTAAATATTGTGGGTATAATTGATAAGTAACTTAATGCCGGTCCGTGATATTCGATAGGGTCGTATTTATAAAACCCTTTTTCGAGTAGTTCGCCAAACTTAACTGCATGTACTGCTTCATCGACATGCATCGGTCTATAATCAAGTTCATAGACTCTGCTAATTAATGCAGAACAAAAAATAAAGGCGATGATAAAAAACATCGCCCAATTTTTAGAATCCATATTTTTACTTGCCGTAAACTTCAACTTCCACATAATGATTTAAGTCATCGCTATTACTACCATTACTCCAGAGGCGAACGTAACGAGCTTTTACACCTTTCGCATCAATCAATTTCCCTTCGGCCGTTTCTACATAATGCATATCGTTCCCCTTTCCCTGCTTGCTCGAATTGTCAATATCATTATTAAATAGGGTACGGACATTTTTTGTAAATTTAGCATCGTCAGCAGTTTGAACAATTACATCATAATAGACTCTTGCCTGTAGATGATAATGCCAAACTACGATTGCATAAATTGAATATTCTTTTTGAAGATCGATAGTTGCGTTTTGAGAGAATGGTCCGAGCTCTACAAAATTACCTTCCACAGCCGCTTTCTTTCCATCTGTAAGATATTTCAATTCACCAATTATGGGCATATCATCAGTTGCAGTTACAGGTTTGCCTTTAGCAAGATTGTAAGTCCCTTTGGGAGCAAGGAAAGGTGCACGAGGTTTGCCGAGCGGTTTTTCTAAATTTGGAACTGCAAGATTAGTAGGTGTACCTACAAACATTGCTTTGGGTAACTCGATTTTTATCGGTACTAAATCTTCTTTCTTATTTTGACTGTTTACGTTCATTGCACTCAATGCAAAGAGTAAAACAGTAAGTATAAATATTTTCCTAAACATAATTTTCCCTAAAAATTAATTTATTTTTTGTTATTAATAATCATATAGTATGTATGAATCGTTGCAGCGATAACTAGCATGAGAACAGAATACCGATGTGTATCATTCAGAAATTCTATTCCTTCACTTCCGAATATTGGATATAGCATAAGAACAATTGAAACGATTGCCGGAATTGAAAAGAATACAATTCCCCAATACGATAATTTTTCATACAATTTATCTCTATATTCAATATTAGTCAAATCACTATCTAATAATCTATTATTATGAGCTGTTAATAATACCAATACCGTAAAAGAGAAACAAAAGAACAGTGCGGCAATTACGTGAAGCAGGAGCAATATTCCACTCATATGGATTCCAAGTATTACAACAGGAATAAAACTCGTTAGAATAAGAATAACCACCAAAATAATTGTAAACCAATAAAAACCCATTCGGATTTTATAAAGAAAATCATTTTTGTTTGGATTATTAAAATGACCAATAGAAATTCTTAAACCTTCTTTAAAACGAGCATAAATTTCATTCCACAAAATTCCCTTTTTTTTGAACTCTGTGAAAAGAGAATATATCAGTGCTATAATTACAATTATCGCAATAAATCTAAACATTATTTATCCCCTCTTCTTTAGAAGATAAGGCAGAACCTCTATCAGTAACATATAGTAACCCTTTAGATACATAGATTATAAAAACAAAAATTATTATAAGTACTAAAATGATTATCATAATCTTCATCCAAGGGCGGAATAAAAATGTAAGAGAAAATGCTTTTTGATAAACTGTATTGAGGTCAGAATAATAAGTCATAGAATTGTAATTTGCAGAGTCGGACTTTACAGAAGATTCAACTAAAACATTTCCAAAAAAGAAATCAGAATTAAACGAATGGCAATCATCGCATCCATTGACGCCTAGTGATTGTAAAGAAGGGCGAACATTATGTCCGATTGCCCATGAATAAAAATCTGCAGATTCTTCTTTTGTACTTTCTAATACTCCATTATCTAATTCAAATACCTTCCCTCCCGTTACAAAAACATGATTTTTTTTATTTCCAGAAGATTCATTCAAATACTTTAATACTGAAATCAAACTGCTATCATTAATTGAAAGCCATTTTCCGTAATTCAAAAGTGTATCTAGTTTTATCCTCTCATTAAAAGAGTCATAAAATTCATTTATAGGAATTGGTTTAATTTCATCCCCATTCTTAATCCCCCAATAAGAAGGATAGATAATATTACTTGGCTCTAATCTTCCATTTTCATTTCTTATGAAGACAGTCGATTGAATATGCGGAAACAATTCCGGCTCTTTATTTGATTTATGAAGCCCTAGTTTATGTGCTCGAGATGTTTTAACGAAACTAACATTTTCAGAAGGAAGATTACCTGAATGGCAAACTGTACATTCTAATTTTTCAAAATGGATATTTGGCAATCCCTTATGTAGCGGTCTTGGTGCTCCGTTCTTACCTGCTTTACCCAATTCGGTATTTTCACCGAGATGACACCCCTCACAAGTAAAGGATTTTAATTCAGGTCGTTGATAATCAGCAGCTTCATCCCTATAACCTCTTACCATTTGATGATCTAGTCCATTCCGATGACAATCAACACAATTCATCCCCTTTGCAATATGAACATCCTCTTCCTCCTTCCATTGATTCAAATAATTATCATCTGCATGAACTGATGAATGGCAGAAATAACATCTTTCATTTTCCGCTTTCCTTTTTAGATCGAAAAATACCATATTATTTGAATTGAATTTTGTGAGATCATAATTGATTGAGGGAGGTGAAGTAGTGCGTGTATCAATATCAGCATAAGTAGTAGGAGTATAAATATCAAAATTTTCGGGCATCTTACTAGCATTACCATTTACGACTGCTAAATTAGTTGCACCGACCGCAGACCATTTATAGTTTTGCTTTTGAACCAAAGAAGAATATTCCGCAGGATCATACTCCCTTGTAGCATCATGACAAGAGAAACAATTCACTTCTAACTTACCCGAAACTTCCATTCTAAAAAGTTCATCAGGAGATATAAGTGAATCAATCTCACCCACTCCGCCGCCCGGTATATGTGTACCGAAAAGATCGAGAAATTTCATCGGAGAAATTCCAACCTGCCGCGGATTGAAAGTCTCCTTCCATTCTCGATACGATAATGGAATTACGGTAAGCTTCTGCCAATCCATATAAATATATGGTTCACTTCTTCTTCCAGCAATAGCATTTTTATCTGCATAATTAAAATGAAATCCTTTATTGATTATATCATAAGAATGGCATTCACCGCAAGTATAGCGAGTTGATAAAGGTATTTGCAGACTATCATTCTTTAATATTTGTACACTATCAGCATCAAATAATTTTATTAAATGTATCGGAGTTGCTCTACTTCCATCCCTTATATCGCCAATTTTATTTTGCTTAGAATTAATTGATCCGAATATAAGCAATGTCATTCCAAGAATTAAAACGAGATAAATGAATTTTAAATTATACTTAATCATATCTATATAACAAAATCTGATGGACTAAAACGAAGTTCGCGCTGTGCTTTAACAGCTTCATTTACTTTTAGAACTGTTACAGCAGTTTCATATCCAACTTCAACCGGGCAGTTCACTTTTTCCAAACCACGAACTGAATTGAAAAAATTTTCTAAGTGTGGCTTATGATATGGATCATTAAACTTTACGGGAAGAGAATGTTTTGGTGGAGCGATGGTTTCCCTTACATCCATTACAACATTCGCAGCAGTAGGAGCTTCTTCCACGGGGGTTTGAATTATTTTTTTCTTTATCCATTCATCCCAATTAGGTGCCGCAGGCTCTTTATAAATACCCACTCTACCCGCAGATTCAGAAATCGTAAGAGAAGCTTGATCTCCCATAAAATTTTCAAAATATCCTTGAGAACTATTAGTAGTAATAGTTTGATAGAATGCTCTTACGAAACCATCCTTTGTTTTATACTTAAATGTGGCAAGCACCGTGTCGTACCATTCATGTGTTTTCCTATCGTAGTAATCAGTTCCACCGCTCGCCATTACAGATATTGGTGGTGAATTTAAAAACCAATTATATATATCAATCTGATGTGAACCTAGGTCTACTATGGGACCGCCGCCAAGATTTCTATACCATCTCCAATTACGGTGTTGATGCATATTTGCGAAACCATATTTATCTAAAATCGAATTTGGGATTTCTTTACCGGTGGGCCAGCCATTATCTGGTTGTACTGCACGATTCCATTGCCCGTTAATAGTTGTAATCTTTCCGAGTAAGTGTGCTTCTTTTAATATTTTATTATAGCTATGTAAATAATAGGGATTACTTCTTCTTTGATGACCAATTTGAACAACTCTCTTAGTTCTTCGTGCTGCATTAACAATTCTCTTAGCCCCTTCGAGAGTATTAGACATCTCCTTTTCGCAATAGACATGAAGACCTGCTTCCATACAATCCACAGCATGTTGCGAATGCCAAAAATCTGGAGAGGCAATAATTACAGCATCTAAATTTTTCTCTTTCGCCAACATCTCCTTATAATCGATATATGAATTTAATTTATGTCCATATTTCGTTAAGAGATTTGATACACGCAAAAGATTATATGATTCCCAAATATCACAAATTGCTCTGAATTTAATATTAGGAATTTTTAAACAAGCATTTACTAATACCTGCCCCTGCGCTCCCGCACCTATAAGTGCAATATTAAGTTCTTTTGCTTCTTTACTCTTCCCGGTAATAATATAAGGAGCGAGTACTACACCCGCTCCTAATACTGTTGTAGCTTTTATAAATTCTCTTCTATCTAAATTATTGCTGTCAGTCATAAAAGGTATCCCATTAAAGAATTATTCTAAAGACCAGCCTGGTGCATATTGATAATGAAGATATTCATTAGCCTCAGGCAAATTAGTAAACATAAATTTATCAGGGTCCCAATTAAGAATAGTATTTTTCTCCGCTAATTTTACAGCAATATTTCCTAATAACATCACTTCCGTTAATTTCCCTGAATAAGAAAAATCAGTACTGCTCATTTTATTTTCTTTTATTCCTGTAATCCATTCATCATAAATACCGGGAGAACGAACCAATGTTTTTGCAGGTGGTACAAATTCTTTCATTTTTGATTCAGGAATTATTCTTACACCTTTACCATAAGTACCGTGCATGATAGTGCCTTTAGTACCATAATACAATACACCGCCGCTGCTATCTCCCATCTTTCTACCCGGTTCTAAGTCGGCTGGTCTCGGAGGCATTAATCCGCCATCATACCATTTTAATGTAACGGGTGGTTTATTACCGCGTGCAGGGAATTGATATGTAACCAATGATGCTAAAGGATAATAATCTGCGTTAAACTTAGTAGACGAGGCTTCTATCGATGTTGGATGTCCTAATTCTAAAGCCCAGAATGGTTGATCAATAAAATGAGCACCCATATCGCCAAGTGCACCTGTACCGAAATCCCAAAGTCCTCTCCATGTAAAAGGATGATAACTTGGATGATACGCTCTAAATGGTGCGGGTCCTAAAAATAGATTCCAGTCCAATGAATCTGGGCTAGTCGGAATTTCAGTCGGACGCTTAATATCGCCTTGAGGCCAGATTGGTCTGTTAGTCCAAATATGAACTTCTGTTACATCACCAATTGCACCGGCTTGAATCCATTCTACTAATAGACGCGATTCTTCTCCGGCATGTCCTTGATTACCCATTTGAGTAATTAATTTTTTTTCCTTTGCTACTTCGGCGAGTCTTCTTGCTTCATACACTGTATGAGTCAATGGTTTCTGAACGTACACATGCTTACCCATTTGCATCGCCGCCATTGCAATAATTGCGTGAGTATGATCAGGAGTGGCGATTACAACTGCATCAAGATTTTTTTCTTTCTCTAACATTTTTCTGTAATCACGGTATTGAGTTGCTTTGGGATATGCTTTTCTTACTTCCATACCCATAGTATCATCAATATCGCAGAGAGCAACAATATTTTGTGAGCTTACACCTTGTGCATCAGACGCTCCCTTGCCTCCTATACCAACTACTGCAATGTTAAGTAAATCACTCGGTACTTTTTTATTGTCGCCCCTCATATAACTTGGTAGGATTGTAAATGCGGCAGCAGCCATTCCGGATTGAGTTAAAAATGAACGTCTTGTAAGACCGTAAACGTCTTCGGTTTTCTTGGTTTCTTCATTTCCCATTTTAAGACTCGTTTTTTGTTTTTAGAAAAAATCTATTCTTATAAAGATAAATTTATCTTAAATTTAACACCACATAAAAATAAGAAATCTTACTTCATATTTATAGGAGCAATAAATGAGTGTTAAAGTTCGCTTATCGATTATGATGTTCCTTCAGTACGCCGTTTGGGGCGCGTGGTACGTTACTGTGGGCAATTACATGACTGCAATCGGAATGCAGTCTGAAATTTACTGGGCATTTACTGTCAGCCCAATCGCTTCAATTATTTCTCCATTCTTTCTTGGCATGATTGCGGATCGCTATTTCTCTACAGAAAAAATTTTAGGAGTTCTCCATATCATCGGCGGTATAGCAATGTTTATATCACCAATGTTTGCAGAAGGTCCAATGGCTTCGCCAACACTATTTATAGTGTTCTTATTGATTAATATGCTTTGTTATATGCCTACTGTCGCATTAACAAATTCACTCGCATTTAATCACCTTTCAAATCAAGAAAAAGAATTTCCGATTATTCGTGCATTTGGAACTTTCGGATGGATAGCTGCCGGTGTTTTAGTGAGCAAAGTACTAGGCGCCGATCTTACTTCAATGCCATTAAAAATAGCAGGCGTTCTAGGTGTTCTACTTGGTATATTTAGTTTCATTCTTCCTCATACTCCTCCTCCTGCACTCGGAGAAAAAGCCTCATTCCGCAAAATTATCGGAATCGATGCATTCAATAAAATAAAGAGTAAACCATTTTACGTGTTTATAATAAGTTCATTTTTGATTTGTATTCCTCTTTCAGTTTATTATGCTTATGCACCTGTTTTTGTTAATTCTTCAGGTCTTGAAAATCCGGGCTTTATTATGTCATTCGGACAGATGTCAGAATTTGTTTTTATACTTTTAATGCCACTGCTCTTTCCAATTCTTGGTATTAAAAAAATGTTACTTACTGGTATGTTCGCATGGGTTCTTCGTTATTTCTTATTTGCTCTTGGCGCACCTGATCAAGTTGTATGGATGATTCTCGGTGGAGTTATTCTTCATGGTATTTGTTACGATTTCTTCTTCGTTGCAGGATTTATTTATGTCGATAAAAAAGCCGTAAAAGAAATTCGTGCTCAAGCACAAGGATTTGTCGTTCTTGCTACTTATGGATTTGGAATGTTAATCGGTGCTCAATTAGCAGGTTATTTATTTAATGGGATGGTCGATGTTAATTCGTCTGATGTGTTTAAGCAATGGCAAAATTTCTGGTATGTCCCTGCTGTCTTAGCAGCGATAGTAATGGTTTTCTTTGCTATTATGTTTAAAGATAAAGAAGTGGAAAAACTAGAAGGAGTAAAATAATGGCTAAGAGATTAGGTGTTGGAATTATTGGAGCGGGATTTAATGCTAAATTTCATATTCGTTCATGGGTCTCCGTACGCGATGCTGATATCTGTGGCATATTCGATAAGAATAAGGAGCGCTCAGAAGAAGCTGCCTTATTAGCAAAAAATCTAAAAGTAGGTGAACCGAAAATTTTCAATTCGATTACTGAAATGGTTGCCGATGAAAATATAGATGCCATTTGGATCTGTTCTCCTAACTTTGCCCGCATAGAAACTATGGAAGAGATAGCATCGGCAATAGAATCAGGCAAAGGGAAATTAATTGGTGTTTGCTGCGAAAAGCCATTAGGCAGGAATGTTGCCGAAGCAAAAAAAATGGTTGAATTAGTTAAGCGCGTTGGATTACTTGATGGCTACTTAGAAAATCAACTTTTTGAGCCAACCGTTCAAAGAGGAAAAGATATTATTTGGAGCCGAGGCGCATTGATTACCGGAAGACCTTATTTAGCAAGAGCCGCTGAAGAACATGGCGGACCGCATAGCCCATGGTTTTGGGAAGGAACTCTTCAAGGCGGCGGAGTAATGAATGATATGATGTGCCATTCAGTGGAAGTAGCACGATTCCTATTAACCGAGCCCGGTAAACCAAGAAATTCTCTTACACCAATAAAGGTTACTGCACATGCAGAAAACTTAAAATGGCAGAGACCTCATTATGCCGATATTCTTAAATCAAATTCCGATGGTAAGTTAGATTATATTAATCGCCCGGCAGAAGACTACGCCCGCGCAGTTGTAGAATATAAAGATGAAAAAGGGGAGAAAATAATTGTCGAAGTTACTACATCATGGTGTTATGTTGGTGCTGGACTTCGTCTAAGTGTTGAACTCCTCGGACCCGAATACTCAATGGGAATAAATACGCTGGATACTGATCTGAAAGTATTTTTCAGTCGAGAAGTGAAAGGCAATTCGGGTGAAGATTTAGTCGAAAAACAAAATGCAGAAGTTGGTCTGATGCCTGTTGTAGGAAATGAAGAGAATACTTACGGTTATGATTTAGAAAACCGCCACATGGTTCAATCTTTTCTTAGCGGAAAACGACCAGAGGAAAATTTTGAAGATGGTTTAAACGTTACAGAACTTCTAATGACTGCATATATGAGTGCAGAAGAAGAAAGAACTATCGCCTTTCCTCCACCTAATTTAGATACATTTATTCCCAAGGTTGCACAAGGTGCGTGGAATAATAGAAATAAATAACATAACACATAAATAACATTAAATAAATTTTGGGGTAGTCATGAACAAAATTAAAAACTTATTAATCCCGATATTGGTAATATTACTTTTAGCTGATGTTAAACCAATTTTAGGACAAGAAATGAATGATTATAAAGATATAAAAATTCGAGAATTTAAAGTTGCCGTACAATGCTGGACATTCAGAAAATTTTCTTTCTTAGAAACCTTAGATAAAGTAGAAGCTCTCGGAGTAAAATTTATTGAAGCATATCCGGGACAAAAATTTGGTGGTACCGATCCTAATGCTACATTTAATTATGATATGAGCAATGAGAATATTGAGATTACAAAAGCCGCTCTAGAAAAACATAATATTAAAATAGTAAGTTTTGGTGTCGTCGGGTTCGAGAATACAGTTGAAGCAACAAGAAAGGTTTTTGAATTCGCAAAGAAGATGGGCATTGAAACAATCGTAACAGAACCTAAAGATGGAGATTTATCTATCCTCGATAAGATGGTTAAAGAATATCGAATTAAGGTTGCAATTCATAATCATCCGCTCCCTTCAAAATATGCTAGACCGGAAACTGTTCTTAAGGTAATCACTGGTTATGACGAAAGAATTGGTAGCTGTGGCGATACCGGACATTGGTTAAGAACTGGAGTCAATCCGATCGATGCAATCAAATTATTATCAGGAAGGATGATAGAACTTCACCTTAAAGATTTAGATGTTGCCGGTAAGAAAGAAGCACAAGATGTTCCATTCGGTTCAGGTGTAGCAAATATTCACGATATACTTGCTGAATTAACTCAACAAAATTTCCGCGGTTATCTTGTAATTGAACATGAACGAGATTCCGAAGCTGAAAATCCTTCCCCTTCTATTAAGAAAGGGCTAGACTATATTTATAGCATTATGCATTACAAAGGTTATGAAGAGATTCTTGGCTGCGATTGGAAAAATTATAATAAACATGGCTGGAATCATTACGGACCCGGTTATTTTGAGTTAGATGAAAAAACGGGTATTCTAACTTCAAGCGGTGGTATGGGGCTTTTTTGGTACAGTGCAAAAAAATATTCTAATTTCATTCTTGAAGTAGATTATAAGTGCCTCGCTCCCAATACCAATTCCGGTGTATTTATTCGGGTTCCTGATTTTGTTACAAGTAATGATTATATCTATCATTCTTTTGAGATTCAGATTGATGATGCATCCACTGATATTCATCGCACTGCTGCTGTATATGATTCCGAAGCATCGAAAGAAGATGCTTTCAAACCAACCGGTCAATGGAATCATTATAAAATCTCATTCATTGGTGATGTAATAAAAGTTGAATTAAACGGTAAGCTAGTTAATGATTGGAAAGCTGAACCGCGTGGTAAAATTAAAGATTTTGCTAAAGAAGGTTATATCGGATTGCAGAATCATGATAGCAATGCAAAAGTTAGTTTCAAAAATATTTTCGTGAAAGAAGTAAAATAACAATTACACAGATTATTTCACCGACTTCAAATTATTTCATAGACACAAAAGGGCTGCTCTTAGGCAGCCCTTTTTTTTGCTAAACTGAATTTGTAACTTCACTCTAAATTTACTTCGAGACGCATTATATTTATTTCTCTTTTTTATAAAACTTAATTGATAAGTTCAATATAAATCCTAACAATATAAATATTCCTATTGCGAAGATTGTATCTCCGAATGCACGTGTCCATCTCAAATTATTCATAAGAGGTGTTTGTAAGAATTCAGCACTTCTTGCATACCAATAACCATATTTAACTGATGCCCATGTCTGCATCAAACCAACAGGTAATAAGCTGAACATAACCATTGCAAAGAGACCAAAATTAATCGACCAGAATGAATATTTCATTGTCTTTTCCGACCATTCAATTTCTGGTTTAATTGAGCGTAGTGTGAAAAGCATTAATCCTATACCAAGCATACCGTATACACCAAACAATGCTGCATGTCCATGAACCGGAGTGGTATTTAATCCCTGCATATAGTAAAGTGCAATCGGAGGATTAATCATAAATCCAAATAATCCGGCACCAAGCATATTCCAAAATGCTACTGCAACGAAATAATAGATTGGCCATTTGTATTTTTGTACCCAATCTTTCGATTTCGAGATTCGTATATTCTCCCAAGCTTCATAACCTACAAATATTAAAGGCACTACTTCTAGCGCACTAAATACAGAACCAAAAGCTAATGCAATCATCGGTGTTCCACTAAAATATAGATGATGAAGTGTACCGATTATTCCACCTGAAAGAAATATAGTGGATGCAAGTATAGTGGCTTGAGCACTCATTTTTATATCTATTAATTTAAGACGTGCAAATAAGAATGCTATTACAACTGTCGCAAAAACTTCAAAGAAGCCTTCTACCCATAAATGAACTACCCACCATCTCCAAAATTCTGCTATCGCTAAGTTTGTATGCTTGCCATACATTAAAGCGGCTGACCAAAATAATGCAATCGCTACCGAGGATATTAAAAATAATGTAAGTATCTGTTTTTGATCGGGATTGCTTTTTAATGCCGGCTTTATTGCTCTTACCATTAATACCAACCAAAGCAGTAATCCAATGAAAAGAGCTATTTGAAAAAATCTTCCTAAATCGATGTATTCATATCCGCTATGCCCAAACCAGAACCAATAATCATCATGCATCACATTCATAACTGATAACCATTCGCCAGCCATAGAACCAAGTACAACTACTAATAAAGCACCGAACAATACATTCACTCCTAGACGTTGATACTTCGGCTCTACTCCACTCACTGCCGGTCCGATATAAAGCCCTGCGGCAAGCCATGCCGTAGCTATCCAAAATATTCCTAATTGTGTATGCCACGTTCGAGTGATTACATAAGGAAGTATTTCGGCAAGCGGTATTCCATAAAAAGCACTTCCTTCGACTCCGTAATGAGCAGATATTACGCCCATTACAATTTGGAGAAAGATAAGTAGCGATACCACCCAGAAATATTTTATTACTGCTCTTTGTGAGGGAGTGAGTACACTTCCAAGTAGAGGATCAGTAAGAGGTGTATCACCATAAGGCGTTTCTCTTTCACGTGAGCCATACCACCAAACCATACCACCGATTCCTGCAAGAAGTACAATTATACTTACTCCCGTCCAAACAACTGCCTCACCGGTTGGTTCATTATTAATTAATTTTTCATGAGGCCAGTTATTAGTATACGTAATTTCATCATTTGGTCTATTTGTGGACGCTGCCCATGAAGACCAGAAAAAGAATGCACCTAACTGTCTTAATTTTTCGCAATCTGTAAGTGAATTTTTTCTTATCGCATATTCATCTTTTCCGTTGCTGAATACTTCAGTATAATGTTGAATGTTTTCTTCTATTGCTTTCTCGCGAACATTATCTAAAGTAATTATTCCGGTCGAAGAATTATAAGTATTTGTGCGAAAGGAATTGGAAAGACGTGCTTGTAAAGATGCTTTTTTTTCATCTGAGAGTTTTTCGTATGAAACACTATCTTCATCCATAGACCAAATATTGAGTACTTGCATTGCTTCTCTATGAAGCCAGTCTGCCGTCCAGTCGGGGGCTACATAACTTCCATGTCCCCAGATAGACCCGGATTCCATTCCACCCATCGCTTGCCAGATATTCTGTCCTTTCTCAATATCTTCTCTTGTAAAAATTACTATTCCATCTTTAGTAACAACTTTTTCCGGCATAGGAGGTGCTTCTTGATAAATCCTTACACCAATCCATCCCAATACAGCAAATGAAATAATAATAACCAATGAAAACGCCAGCCAATATTTTTTCACATACACCTCACTTATTTTTTGTATTTATTTTAGATTAAGCAATTCGTTTTCTAATTCAATTGCTTTTGGGAAAAGGATATTATTTTCTAAATGAATATGTTTAAATAAGTCTTTTTCAAATTCCTCGAGCTCTTTATATGTTACAGTATATGTTGTACAGGCATCTTCAGGAAGTTTATAATCATCGGAATAATTCCGGATTTTTTCCATTTCATTTCCTGCTGATTGATGTTCTTGTTCCATTTTCCGTATTGGGTTTTGCACTGTTCCATATCCGCTTGATTTAGGAGTCTCATTATATTTTTTTGAATCCACCAAATATTTAATTAATGGAAAAAGAATTTTTTCTTCTTTATCCATATGAGTAAGCATTTCTGCTGATAGAATAGAGAATTCCTGCCTGATACTAATTAATTCCGGATGGTTTTTACTATGAGCATTTACCACTTTATCCAGGTGAGCTTCTATCAGAGGAATTGCTTCTTTTACATATTTGTGATGATTGTTAACTATATATTGAGAAAGCGTTATTAAATCCATTGCAGAGAATACTTGGTCATCATTTTTATTTTCACCAAGTATTTTTTCTAATTCGGGTATAAATGTATTCATCTCAATACTCTTTCCCGATAAAGAGTCTTTTAGCGATCTATTCCCATTACAGCAATAATCTATTCCATATTTTTCAAACAATTTGGCTGTTTTGAAATTCTCAACGACAAATTCCTTAACTTTTTTTTCTGCCAGATTTGTATTTGTTCTATTTGAGACCTCTTCTTTAAACATATTATTTCCTTTCTTTTTGTATTTAATTGCACTCAATGTCTTATTATGTTATAAACTAGTTTATTTTTAATAAAAACACAATAGCACAATCAGATTTATTATTCTGATTCTAAATTAAGAATATTAAGACATAGTGTCAAATTATTTCTTACCCCAAACTTAATGCGGATTTAATAGTAAATAAGCTAGAGAAAATTTATTTTTGTACATGAATATTAAATAGAATGGAGAATTTAGTGGAATTACGAAAATCGCTTGGTTTAACAAAAGATGGAATGAATGAGCCAATTAGATCTAAAAAATTAATCGAATATATAAATCTAAAATTATCTGCCTTAGGAAAACCAATTTTTGAAGACCATAACGAAAAATATGCATTAGGTCTCACTTATGACTTAATACAAAATTTAAGAGAAAAGAATAGAATACTGTCTAATTATCTATGCCCCGCCGATCAGAGGATTCAAAATTTTTTAGATTCATATTTAAGCGATTTCAAGGATAAAGTTAATATTCGCATCCCTAGTAATTCATTTATTTTAGATAGTCATGGAATAGCAAGAGTACTCTCTCTTCCACCTGATAAATCGGAATTTGTTTCAGATATAGTAAGATCATATAGAGTAAAACAAGGCATTCTACATAATCCCAAAAGTGATAGAAGAACGACAAAAGGAGTATTCCATATTGCCGAAGGTGGACTTCCAATACCGGATGATAAAAAAGCTGTTCCCAAAAAAGTGTTCGCTAATTTATTAATGGCTGCTTTTAATCCTCCTAACGAATTGCTCCAAATTCCGTTTACTGCTTCACAAGAGAAAAAAGCGGAGCTTTTTGTTTCTCTTTTACTTAAGCCGACTGTCAGTCCGGAAGTTCCAGGATTTTGCAAATCGAAGAAGATGGAAATCCGCTTTTTTGCTCCGGGTAATCTTATAAGTAACCTTGATTTTGTTGAATCAATTTTCGGAAACGCAGGAGACCCATTTCTTTATTGGAACGATTCAGCTATTGATATCGAACAATGGAGCGGACATACTGGTTTTATTATACTCGCCCCGCATTTAACAAAATTTACTAAAAAAGAACTTGGACTTCCAAAATTAGATTCTGCAACCGCAAGACAGATAAGGGATGGAATGTGCTGGGAAAATGAAGACGAACTCTATAATGGAGGAGATGCTTTTAAGATTACCGCACGCACAGAGGATGGTGTAATAGTCACAATTATTGCAGATAATTATTTTGGATATTCAAAAAAGGAAGTGAAAACCCAAATTAGTTACGCAGCTAATTTATTAGGAAATGCCGAAGAAGAACATGCCGGCGGAGCAATTGCTTTTCCAAGTTATAATTTAGGCGATTTCTTCCATGATGATAATCAAATTCAACAGGATAATCATACATTCGAACATTTGACGAAATCATATACTTCTTTTATGGATTTTAAAGATGATGGATATGCAATTGATAAAATTTATAATGATATTATTTATGTACCCGAAGATTCTACCTTTAGTCTAGCAGAACAAAGTATTACATGGGTTTGGAAGGGAGAAAACAAAAAAATTCAGTTAAGTCCGAAAAAAACTTATATACTTCCTTCGGGTTATAAAATTAGAATGGAAAAAAATTCTTATATCCCATCTTGGCGATTAATAGGCACAGTCGCCGAAGGAACTTTCTGTCATAAACCATGCACAGTTTCAGGTGGCGGTAAATCTGAAATCTCAAAATCTATTTTAGATTCCACTATTTATGGACCATTTTTCACTGCGGATTTCGAAAAAGATTTTGAATTAGTAGAAGAAGTTATTAATCATGATTATAGTGATAAAGACCCGAATACCAAACCAAATCAAAGCAGAACAATACTAAGCCGTAGCCGCTCACTTGGTTCTGTTATTAAGCTCTTAACTCCCTCCCCCATATATACTGCCGAATATAACAAATGGATTGATAGTATCCCTCATTATATAAAAGGGTTAGTATATATTATAAAACGATTCTATAATGAAGAATGGGGACAAAATTGGAAAGATTATTTCTCCGTTGATATTATTGATGGAAGATTTGGAAATGAACTAAAATATAATAATAGAAAACTTGTAGCTAGTTATTTGAGAGTAGGTTTAAGAAATGATAACTCGTGGAGAACTTTTAAATTGCGTCAAGATTTTGTTGCGTCTGATAAAGTTCAAATGGAAGATGATATTACTGCTTCAATAGTAATTCCTTCAAATCAATTAGAGTATTTGCCAAAAGAGATTCATTATTCGGCAGTTAAATTTATTGAAAATTGTGAATACCGATTTTTCCAGAGACCAGACGAAGCAATTAATAGAGGATACGACAAACAGGCGGAAAAAGATTTATCGACACCGAATACGTTCATTTCCAATTTTGAGCCTCTTACAATTAAAGATGCTGAAAAATTTATTGAAGATGCAATTGAATTTGATAAATTTACTACTCCGGTAAAAAATTTAATCGAGGAAGTTGTTGATAAAAATGATTCTGATTATTTTGTTTCCCCTTCAAATGCAAGAATATTTGAAGGAAAGCCCTCGAAAAATATGCGCTATTTGCAAAAT
>JALNXG010000029.1 GCA_023230485.1 Melioribacteraceae bacterium | reverse complement strand
TCCAGTTAAATCGAAAACCGATTTAATACAAATTAGCATAGGCGTAACAGCATTTTTTAATTAAATATATAGAGGAACAAAATGATTGAGAAAATCAAAGAGTATTTAGGACAAGAGGCAGATAACCTTTTAACCTACAAAGCAAAATTTCCGGCTGAACAATTAACCTTGCCAAGCAGTGATTTCGTAGATAAAGTATTTTATCATAGCGATAGAAACATCAACGTATTAAAGAATTTACAATGGATATTTAATCATGGTCGCCTTTCAGGTTCAGGATATGTTTCAATTCTACCTGTCGATCAAGGTATTGAACATTCAGCAGGTGCTTCATTCGCTCCAAATCCGGCTTATTTCGATCCTGAAAATATTGTTAAATTAGCTATTGAAGGTGGATGTAATGCAGTTGCTTCTACACTTGGTGTACTTGGAATGGTATCAAGAAAATATGCACACAAAATTCCATTAATTGTAAAAATTAATCATAATGAATTATTGACCTATCCAAATAAATTTGATCAAATTATGTTTGCATCAGTTGAACAAGCTTATGATATGGGTGCAGCAGCAGTTGGAGCTACAATCTATTTCGGTTCAGATGAAAGCACACGTCAGATTATGGAAGTAAGCGAAGCTTTTCAATATGCTCATGAATTAGGTCTTGGTACAATTTTATGGTGCTACTTAAGAAACCCTGCATTCAAATCAGATAAAGATTATCATGTATCAGCCGATCTTACAGGACAGGCAAATCATCTTGGCGTTACAATTGAAGCAGATATTATTAAACAAAAACTTCCAGAGAATAACGGTGGTTATAAAGCTCTTAATATGGATAATTCATCTTATGGCAAAACAGACAAGAGAATCTATACCGAATTAACAACTGATCATCAGATCGATCTTACAAGATATCAGGTAATTAATAACTATATGGGCAAAGCCGGATTAATCAATTCGGGCGGTGCTTCGGGAGCTAATGATTTCGCTGAAGCTACAAAAACTGCAGTTATTAATAAGAGAGCAGGCGGTATGGGATTAATCTCCGGTCGCAAAGCATTCCAGAAACCAATGGTTGAAGGTGTTAAATTATTAAATGCAATTCAGGATGTATATCTCTGCAAAGATGTAACAATTGCATAAGTAAAGATCGTCTTAGATATATAGACATTTGACTAAGCCGCCGGTAACAACTTGGCGGCTTTTTTATTAAATTCCATTTCTCTCTTAAAAGTGTTGAGGAATTATTAGATGGAGCTTTGGAATAATAATGATGAGATTCTTTTTTTCAAAGAAGCATTGAAGCATTTTGCTTCTCCAGAACAATTGTTTTATCGTTTACAGAGTGGATACTATGCTTATGTGCCAAAAGGAATTGCTACCGAAGGTAAAACTTTACAAAGTAGAAATTCATTAATCGGACGATATACAGAAAAGTGGTGTAAATCTTTGTTAGAACCTATTGCTAAGGAGTTGGGTTTATTTGCAGTTAATGGTGTGGTATGTGAAGAATTAGGTTTATCAAAAAGATCTAGTGCCGATCTTGCCTTTTGCAAAACAAATGATGTAACACAATCCGCTGATAGTATAAAATTAATTTTTGAAATCAAGATGAGTATTGTATCAAATTATAAATATCATGATGTAGATAATATTGAATTAGTTGGAAATTATAAACAACACACAGGCAATCCATCTCTATTACGTTCAGATTCTATGTTAAAGGCAATTGGAAAATCCATAAATATAAGAGTATCTGGCATGAGTTCAACAAAAATACCAATAATCATATTAGGAAATAGTCCTATAAATTATAGTTATATAAAGAAAGTTGATTATTTAAAAACATTCGGTGTTATTCAAGGATTTTGGTCATTGAATCCTTCATTATTAACCGAAGAATTAACTTATTCTCCTAACATGGGTTTTGTTACAATATTAAAAAAGGAGATGCTTTTAGAATATCTTCGCAATTTAATCACGGAAGAACAGAATTATTTTTCTTCAATGATATCAAAAAACAAACTCGGAGAAATTATTTCTATTGCCTATAAAGAAAAAACAGATATTTTGCGTGCAGAGAAATTTTTAACTTTAATTAGAAATTGATATGAAAAGAATAAACGGTACTTCTACAAGCAGTTTTGGAACTAACGGAAGGATTAATCACGACAGCTCAAAATTTTATAATTCGAAATTATATTCAGAATTAGATGAAAAAATTATTGTTGATACCATTGAAAACGAATTGCCAAATGAATTTGTAAATAAAATTATTTTAGGTAGCGCAGAAAAAATGAGTGAATTACCTGATAACTCTATTCACTTAATGATTACTTCCCCACCATATAATGTTTCTAAAGAATATGATGAAGATTTATCTTTGAAAGAATATTTACAAATTTTGGAAAACTCATTTAAAGAAACATATAGAGTTTTAGTAAATGGTGGCAGGGCATGTATTAACGTAGCAAATTTAGGCAGGAAACCATATTTACCTATTTCGGATTATATTTCACGAATGATGCTTGAAATAGGATTTAATATGCGGGGGGAAATTATCTGGAATAAAGCAGCGAGTGCCAGTCCCTCAACGGCATGGGGAAGCTGGTTAAGTGCGGCAAATCCTATTTTAAGAGATATACATGAATATATTTTAGTGTTTTCAAAAGGGGATTATAAAAGAGAAAAAGGGGATAAAGAAAACACAATTGCTAAAGAACAATTTATCGAATGGACAAAATCAATATGGACGATGAACGCTGAGAGTGCAAGAAGAATTGGTCATCCTGCACCTTTCCCTGAAGAATTGCCTTATAGATTAATCCAATTATATTCATTCAAAAATGATATTATACTCGATCCATTTATGGGAAGTGGAACAACTGCCATATCTGCACTCAAATCTGAAAGAAGATATGTCGGCTATGACATAAGCAAAAATTATATAGAATTGGCGGAAAAAAGAATTGATCCATACAAAAACCAATTGAATATTCCTTTCGGAATGATTGCTGAAGATAATTCAGACTATAACGCTAAAGAATAATCTTAACCTAAGATTGTTACTAATCTATAGCGGAGGTGAGGAGTGTAATTATTATAACTCTTTTGCAGAGGCGAAGTGTGCTACCAATACACCTCTTTGGCTAAGATGAGAACTGCTACTATTACAGTTCTTTAGCGGAGTTGAGGACTGCTATTGCGCCTTTGCCTTCTAATCGATGCTTGGGCTGATGTCCATTAGCTATTAAAATACAATCGATTCCCATCTCATTGGCTACATCTAAATCATGCAGCGTATCCCCGATTAAGACTGCTTCACTTTTAGGACATCCGATTTGCTTAATCATCTCTAGTCCTATATGAACTTTACTTTCGGCATAAACATTATCCATTCCTGAAAGTCCATGAAGATATTTGTTTAATCCATAATCGGAAACCATTTCTTCTAGAAGGTCATGTTTATAAGCGGATAAAATTGATTGCGCTTTTCCTGCTTGGAAAAATTCTTCCATTTTTTCTGCAACGCCATCATGCAAAGTAGCTTCGCCTTTTCGTATTTCGTAAGTTGTAGCCCATTCCATTCCAACAATCTCGAAGGGTTCATTAATTAGGTCTAATCCTATCTGTGCGTAATAAGCTTGAACCGGGAAAGTAAAAACTTCCAAATATCTATCGCGTGTAAGTACAGGAACACCTCTATCTTTTAATATTCCATTCACAATATCAAGTGCTAATTCAAGATCATTAAAAATTGTTCCATTCCAATCCCAAATAATGTGTTTGTATTTTTCAGTCATTCCAAGTCCGTAAAAAGTTTGAATGCAAAGCTAATAATAATTAATATAACAGAACAATTTTTATAAGGTGATCTATGAAAAAGGCTTTCGCCATTCTTTTATTATTACCCCTCTGCCTAAACGCACAAAATGCGATCAATAAGCAAACAATCAAAGAAGCTGAAAAAATTATCGGACTTGAATTTACAGAATCCGAAAGAGATTCGATGATAGAAACTCTTAATGAACAGCTTGGTTATTATAAAGCAGTAAGAGAATTTAATCTATTGAATAGTGTAATGCCTTCGGTAATATTCAATCCTATTCCTAATGGATTTGTATTTAATGAAAAGCAAATGCCTATTAAGTATGATGATTATTCAAAAACAAAAAAGCCGTCTTTAACCGATGAACTCGCATATTATTCAATCGGTCAATTAGCGCATCTTATTAAAACGAAACAGATCACTTCGGTGGAATTAACAAAATTATATTTAGAGCGATTAAAAAAATATTCAACGAAACTAGAATCGGTAATTACTCTTACCGAAAAATTAGCTCTTCAACAGGCAAAGCGTGCTGATGATGAATTAGTAAAAGGAAAATATAGAGGGATGCTTCATGGAATCCCTTTTGGAGTAAAGGACTTACTTGCCACAAAAAATTATACTACAACTTGGGGAGCTGCTCCATATAAAAATCAAGTAATTGATGAGGATGCGACAGTAGTAAAAAAATTAGAAAACGCCGGAGCTGTACTCGTAGCCAAATTTACAATGGGAGAACTTGCATGGGGAGATATCTGGTTCGGAGGACAAACAAGAAATCCATGGAATTATGAAGAGGGATCAAGCGGATCTTCTGCCGGTTCTGCTTCATCGGTCTCTGCCGGATTAGTACCATTCGCAATCGGTACAGAAACATGGGGCTCGATTGTATCCCCATCCACTGTCTGTGGCGTTACGGGATTGCGTCCGACATACGGAAGAGTGAGCAGAAGCGGTGCAATGGCTCTGAGCTGGTCTATGGATAAAATTGGCACAATCTGCCGCAATGCTGAAGACCTCGCAATTGTATTCGATGTAATTCACGGATTAGACCCAAATGATCTTACTCTCTATGATTATCCCTTCAATTACGATCATAAAATTGATTTTAAGAAACTTAAAATCGGATACCTAAAAGATGACTTCAATAAAAATTATCCTTTTCATTCAAACGATTCTTTAGTTTTAGAGCAATTAATAAAACTTGGTGCGGAATTGATACCGATTTCATTGCCTAAAATTAATGTTAATAATCTTTCATTTATTTTATCGGCAGAATCTGCGGCGGCATTCGATGAATTAACAAGAAGTAATAAAGACGAAGAGCTTGCTCGACAGATAAAAAATGCTTGGCCTAATCTATTCCGTGCAAATCGATTTATTCCTGCCGTGGAATATATTAATGCCAGCAGAATAAGAACCGTCTTGATAAATGAGATGAATCAAATAATGAACAAGTTCGATTTTTATCTTGCTCCTTCGTGGGAAGGAGATAATTTATTGCTGACGAATTTAACAGGACATCCATCGGTGGTTGTGCCAACGGGTAAAGCACCGGACGGCTCGAATAGCAGTATTACATTTATCGGACGTTTGTTTGAAGAAGGGAAGATAATTGCAGCAGCAAAAGCATTTCAGGATGCAACGGAGTTTCATTTAAAGCGCCCAAAGCTAATTGAATAAATATAGATAAATTATAAAATAATAAAAATAAATTGAGGAAAGAATGAAAACCGTTTTGCGTTCTCTATTGTTGTTACTTGTAATGCAATCACAATTAGCGGCACAAGATTTTAAGAAGTTAGATTCATTTATAGAAAAGGGAATGAAAGATTGGCAGATGCCCGGATTCTCTGTCGCAATTGTAAAAAATGATTCTGTGATTTATGCGAAAGGATTCGGAGTAAGAGAATTAGGTAAAGATGATAAAGTAGATGAAAATACTTTATTTGTTATTGCATCATTATCAAAGGCATTTACAACGGCTTCGCTCGCTCGTTTAGTCGATCAAGGCAAATTAAAATGGGATGATCCTGTAATAAACTATCTGCCTGATTTTCAAATGTACGATTCTTGGGTTACGAAAGAGATTTCTGTTCGTGATCTTGTTACGCATCGCAGTGGACTTGTAACATTCAGCGGTGACATACTTTGGCTCGGAAGCAATTATGATACAAAAGAAGTATTAAGACGAGTGCGTTATCTAAAACCTGTTTCAAGTTTCCGTACTAAATATGGCTATTCTAATTTGATGTACACCGCCGCCGGTGCTGTATTAGAAACTATTACTGATACTAGCTGGCAGGATTACGTAAAAGCAAATATTTTCACACCTCTCGGAATGAAAAGAAGTGTAACGAACATAACGGAATTACAGAAATCTAGCAATATTGCAAAAGCATACAAAATGAATGACGGAAAATTATCCGTAATAAAATACTATTCAGTTGATGCCGTTGCTCCTGCAGCGGGTATTAATTCATCTGCTATTGAAATGGCGCAATGGATTCGTTTACAATTAGGAAAAGGAAAATACGAAGGAAAAAGAATTTTCAGCGAAAGGCAATCGGCAGAGATGTGGATGAATAGTTTTGCTGTCGGAAATGGTGCAATCGGATTGGGCTGGTTTGCTGATTATTATAAAGGGAAACGCACTCTTTCGCATGGCGGCGGAATGCCCGGAATGGTATCGAACGTTACATTAGTACCCGAAGAAAAATTCGGATTTGTACTTTTAAGCAATCTTGAAAATAGTATGACAAGCGCAGTCAGAAGTTATATAATGGATTTAATGTTTGGTCAGGAGGAAAAAGATTATAATGCTGAAATGCTAAAAAGATTTAATAAGGGAATGGAACGAAGACAAAATGAGTTTAACCGTAGAGATTCAATCCGCGTAAAAGATACCGCTCCTTCGTTACCTCTTGAAGAATATGCGGGCATTTATGAAGACAAAATGTATGGGAAAGCAGAAGTTTCGGTAAGAGATGGTAATTTATTCTTACAGTTTTTACCATCAAAAGAATTTAGAGGAGAGTTAAAGCATTATCATTATGATACTTTCACAATCGATTGGGCAGATCAATTCCTTACTAAGGGTTGGGTAAAGTTTGAGATGAACTTTAATGCAGAGGTAGAGAAATTTATAATCGAAGTGCCAAATTCTCCCGATTTCGTATTCACAGAATTAGAGTTTATAAAACAGAAATAAACCGATTCCTACATTTTAATAAATTTGTTGAATTCGTAAAAATTTATTTTTTCTCCCTCTTTAAAAAAAAGGGGGAGATTACTCTTCAATTAAAGTTGAATGAATAATGAAAGCACTAAGTATTTCTATCTTTAAGAGGGTAAATCGCTATTATTCGTTCTTTTTGAATCGTTCCCTTGGTTCTAAAACTGAACAACCAATTTAACCAACTCCTCCCATACGCAAATCAAGGGATTAAGTAGTATATTTCGGGATGTAAAATTAAAGGAAGTGCAATGTTTTCAGTATCGAAAAGAATTAATAATATTATAGAATCCCCTACTATGAAAGTGGCGGCGGAAGCTAAAGGAATGCAGGCAAGGGGTGAACATGTAATTGATTTAAGTGTTGGCGAACCCGATTTCCCGACTCCACGCAATATCAAAGATGCCGCTATTGATGCAATCGAAAAGAATATGACACGTTATACCGTTAATCCCGGTACAGTGGAACTAAGGCAAGCAATTCAAAATAAATTTAAAAAAGATCATAATCTCGATTACACAATTAATGAAATTATCGTTTCAAACGGTGCAAAGCAGAGTATTTTTAATGCTGTTCAATCGATTATCTATATTGATGATGAAGCAATAATCCCCGCACCATATTGGGTTTCTTATCCCGAAATGATCTCTTTAGCTCATGGTAAACCGGTAATCGTAGAAACATCGGAAGAAAACGGTTTTAAGATTACACCGGAACAATTAAAAAATGCGATTACACCAGCTACTAAATTATTGATCTTATGCAATCCCTCTAATCCAACAGGTTCTGCTTATACAAAAGAGGAACTCGAAGCTATTGCCACTGTGGCAGAGGAGCACGATTTTTATATTATCTCGGATGAGATTTATGAAAAATTAATTTATGATGATTATAAGTTTGTGAGTTTCGCAGAATTAAACGAATCGATGAAGAAGAGAACAATTGTAATAAATGGTGTATCGAAAGCTTATGCAATGACCGGATGGAGAATCGGTTATGCTGCAGGTCCGGAACCGATTATAAAGGGCATTAATAAGCTTCAGAGCCATAGCACTTCAAATGCATCTTCTATATCACAAGCGGCTACTGTTGAGGCTCTGAATGGAAGCCAAGAAGTTGTAGAAGAGATGAGAATAGAGTTTGAGAAGAGAAGAAATTATTTCTATGATGCTATAACATCGTTAGAGGGTATTTCTTGCTACAAGCCTGAAGGTGCTTTTTATCTATTTCCTAATATTCGTCATTATTTCGGTAAATCAACTGAAGTATTGAAGATTGAGCATTCATTCGATCTTTCGATGTATCTTCTGTATGAAGCAAAGGTTGCAACAGTACCGGGTAGTTCATTCGGAGCAGAAGGATTTCTTAGATTGTCTTATGCAACTTCGATGGATAATCTTAAAGAAGGTTTTGAAAGAATTAAAATCGCATTAGCGAAATTAAAGTAGTGAGATTTATTCATATTCAAAGATATAAAAATGAGATAAACGCCCTAATGGCTCGCTCCCCATTAGGGTGTTATTTTTCCGTTTAACTATTTAGATAAGTTAAAAAGATCATTCGCTATAGTTGCACCAATAAATATTCCTTCCTCTTAACTATTAAGATAAGAAATAAGAGTTTTTTTCACTTTATCAGTGGGCATTTTCTCGCCTGTCCAAAGTTCAAATGATTTTGCGGCTTGTTCAATGAACATTTGTAACCCATTAATTGTCCTTGCACCCTGTCCTTCAGCAATCTTAAGCAGCTTTGTTTTTATCGGTGTATAGATAACATCGAAAACGATCTGATCCGAATTAAATGATTCTTTAATTGTAGTTGCAGAGTCATCAATTTCAGGAGACATACCCATTGATGTGGCATTAACAATCAGTTTAGAACTTCTGAAGACTTCCACAAGATCCGGTGGTAATAAACTATATGTTTTAAATTCGTTATATAGCATTTTAGAGCTGAAATATTCTTTTAATGATTCCCCTTTTTGTTCGGTTCTATTAATGATATTAATATGCCCGACTTTAAAGGTTCTGATAAGAGCAAAGATAACGGCTCTTGCTGCGCCGCCAGCTCCAATAACGGTAACGGTAGCACCCGCAATTTCATCTTTATATGGATTAAGAGACTCAACAATTCCGGTAACGTCTGTATTGTATCCATGCAAAATACCATCTTCATTCACCACGGTATTAATTGCGCCGACAATACCTGCCTCATCTGATATTTCTTTTAGAAAAGGAAATATCTTTTCTTTATGAGGTAGAGTAACATTAAAACCTTTTATCCCCAATGCCAGCATACCTTTTAAGGCATCTTTAAGCCCGTTTATAGGAACATCGAAAGGTAGATAAATATAATTCTGATCCAGTAATTCAAAAGCGATGTTATGAATCAAAGGAGAAAATGAGTGCTTAATAGGATGTCCTATTACACCTATAATTTTCGTATTATGGTTAAACTTATTTAGTGATTGCATTCATGCACTTTAGTTTGATTTATTTTCTTCTATTAATTTAATAAAAAGTTTTGAAGATTTTACTTCCGGATATTCCCGTGCAAAATCATTTTTTATTGTTGGATCTAATTTAAATGCTTCTTTCAAATTTATTATTGCTTCTTGTGTTTTATGGAGAAGGAAATTAATCTTTGCTTTTCCATAATAAGAGTTGGCATTAGCCGGCTTAATTTTAAGGCATTCATCGAAAGCTTCTAAACCTTCTAACCAACTTCCCATTTCAATATATGTCTCTGCTAATTTATACCAAAGTGTAAAATTATTACCATTCGATTCAATTGCTTTTATATAGCTTTTAATTGAGGCCTCGAGATTACCGAGTGAATACTCTAAGTCTGCTTTAGCGAACCACGCATCTTCAGAATCGGTTGTAAGAGAAATAGCTGTATTGAAATCGCGCAATGCTAATTGATACTTACCGATAAAGTCGTAACAGTAGCCTCTCGAAAGAAACGCTTCATAATATTCGCTGTCGATCTTAATGGCTTCTGTATAGCTTTTAATAGCATAAGGGAAATTAGCCAATTCCTCATAAACCTGTCCTTGATTAAAAAGTACGGTTTCATCTTCGGGATCGATCTCGTAAGCTTTTTTATAAGCATTAAGAGCTTCTTGGAATTTATTCAATTTGTAATTACAGAAACCGAGATTGAACCAAGAGCTTGAGAAATCTTCTTTGAGAGCAATAGAAACTTCAAAAACATTAATTGCTTTCTCATATTCTTCCATTCTAATAAGAACGATGCCCTTATTATACCAGCCGGTAAAATTATTCGGGTCTAATTCAAGATATTTTTCATAAGCTCTATAAGATTCAGGCAGATTATTAATTGTCTCAGCACAAAAACCTAATTCATACCATGCTTCGGAATATTCAGGATCAGCAATTGTAGCACGTTTGAAATATTCGATTGCCTCCAAAAATTCATCTTTTTTCTCGTGTAAAATTCCGAGATTAAAAAGAGTTTCTTCGTTATTCGATTCAAATTCGAGAGCTTTTAAGAGCGATGAAGTTGCCTCTTCAATCATTCCGAGATTATCTTCTGAAATTGATTTATTGATAAGCGTTTCTACGTCATTTGGATTTAGAGTCATCGATTTTGTGAAGCATTTATATCCTTCATCGAAATTAAAAGAATTATTAAAAAGAATTCCTCTAAACTGCCAAATTTCAGCATTATAAGGAATAGATTCAGTAAGTGATTCTGTTAATTCTAAACCTTCATTTAATAAATCATATTCTATACAAAGTTGTATTGTATCTTCAAAAAATTCTATGTTAGAAAAAATTTGACCGCTTTGAATAAATTCAGAGCAGGTTTTTACTTTTTGTTTTACTTCTTCCTCGGTCTCAAATCTCTCATAGTCATCATTAAAATACTCTTCCGGGAAATACATTCAGTAACTCCGTGATAAGTTGTGCGAAAATCTATTATTAACCTGATACAAAATCAAGTTGAATTTGAGTGATTAATTTACGGCTTGATTCTAATCATCAATTTTGTGATGAATTTCTTTGTCGGAAATTAATTTTGCGCCGTTTGTAGTAGAAAGGTAGTTAATTGTAAGCTCTTTTGAAAATTTATTTTTGAAAGCAGTATTAATTTTTTCTGCAATGGTTTTCGCTTGGTCAGATTTAGCGAGCGCAAAGATAGTCCTGCTAGGGGAACAGCTAATCATTTTAGCACCGAAAACGCCCTCGGTTGCTTTACATTCATTTACGATAAAATCCAATGTGGGTATGCTTAGATCGTAATCTTGAGATAAACTAGTATGTGATTCAAAAATATAAGACCCAAAGGAGGAAACATCCTTGTTTTTAATTGCTTTATATGCTTCTTCAGTTCTTATTCTTTCTTTAACGTTATAAGCAATTCTATTATAAATTCTTTTCGGCAACACGTGGAAATGCTTTTGCATAAAATCTAATTTTACGTCACGGAGATTTTTAATCCCCCAGATATATAATCTAACTCCTTTTACCCCTACTTCGCATTCTTCAATTCTTTCGTTGCAAACCAAATTTGGTGTCGAAAACTCTTCATCGGTCATAAAAGATATGATATTGTATTCCGATTGATCGAAAGGGATCGACTTGAAGCTATTTTTTCTAAGATCGGAAATATATAAGTTATTCTCCTTAGCAAAAGCAGAAGTAGTATAATGAGCAGGGTTAGAGATTTTGCCTATAACATTTGTCTCATTTATGTGTATATAATTAAGTAATTCTTTTATGGGAAGCTTAATATTGAATGCCTTTTTAGCTGCAATAATAAATGCAACTTGCTGAGCTGCAAAACAACCCAGTCCAAGAAAATTAGGTGAACAGGAATATATAACACAATCAAAACCGGTATTAATATGCTCATCTTCCTTAAGCAGTTTTGTTAGTCCCTTTATAAGTCTAAAAGACGAATCGGAATCATCTGTTTCTAAATTAGTAAGTTCAAATGAAATGGAAATATCGAAATCTTTTCTAATTATATTTACTTTTTGGTCGTTTCTTCTTCTGATTGCAACGGCACAATATCGATTGATGGCGGTGGAAATTAATATTCCATCATTATAATGAGTATGATCACCGAGAAAAATTAAAGCGGCGGGTGCAATGGCATAGGAAAATGACTTAGTATTGCCAAAGTTTTTTCCAAATGTATTATACACTTGAATATTTATATCAGAAATAATTTTTGAATTTTTTCCCATTACAAAGCCTTAATACAAATGAATAAATGCACTTCCTAAATAAAGAGGAAAGAATGTTTTTATCTTATTTAAATTTACCGAATATTTATCTCATTTGCCCGCTAAAAAAAGGATAAAAATCTTTTATTTCATCTTAAAACACGGAATTAATAGTCTTATTTAAGGGAAAAAAGAAAAACCACCGAAAAGCAGTTTCCGCTCTTCGGTGGTTAAAATGGACGATTATTTCTTCGAATCGAGCTGTTTTATAAGTTCATCGACAGCTTTTTTAAGCTGTTGGTCTTCATTCATTGCTTTAGAATTTGGAGAATTTTCTACAATAAAATCGGGAACGGCAGGTCCTAATTCCTGATTTTTATCGGTAGCTTTCGTGTACCAAGCTCTAAATGGGAGACGAACCAAAGAGCCGTCAATTAATTGTTTGCCACCGGTAGAGATAACACTTCCATTAGTCGGTTTGCCAACTAATTTGCCAATTCCAAGAGATTTATAGGCATGAGAAAAGATTTCAGCATTTGAATAACTGTCTTCATTACAAAGGGCAACCGATGGTTTAATCCAAGGCGAATAAGGAAGTCTTTCGCCAATTGCATAATAATCTCTGAATTTCAATTTATCTTTTTCTAGGTTATCGGATGCGCCGCGTGGAATAGTATATGCGTGTTGTTTGTAATTAAGCACTAACATAAGGTAATCGGTAGTAGAGCCACCACCATTATAACGAACATCTATTACGATGCCATCCTTATCATGTCCCGCAGCGGTTAATTGTCTTTCAAATACTTCGAATGAAGGGAAATTCATTCCTTGAATATGGATATAACCAAGACGACCATTAGAATATTTCTCTGTTAGTTTTTCTCTTTGTATTACCCATTCTTCATAGAGTAATTGGCGTTCACTTGAGATAGGTCTGATTTTTACTTCTCTTTCTTTTCCTGATTTGTCTTTAACTCCGAGTAAAACCGGTTCATCTGCTTTATTAATCAAAAGAGAATAAAAATCTATTTCATTAGTTACAGGTGTTTGATCGACAGATGTAATAATATCATCAACAAAAAGTTTACTTAATTCTCTATCGGCTGGAGATTCAGGGACAACACGATTCACTTTTACTCCTTCCTTAACAGGAGAAATATCAACGCCAAGAAATCCGGTTGATTCATTTTGTGTTTCGCCTCTATTTTGCCCATATAAGCCCATGTGGCTTGAATTTAACTCACCAAGCATATAATTAAACATCTCTTTGAAATCTTGGTCAGTAGAAGCCGCCATAGCCCATTCTTTGTATTTCGTTTTAATTGCATCCCAATCATAACCGTGGAAATCCGGATCATAGAAGCCGTCTCTAATTGTTCGCCAAGCTTCTTCAAAAATCTGTTCTTGTTCTTTAGGATGATCAATATTCATTTTGGCAACAAATGGAAGAGCTTCAGATTTATCACCTTTTAAATCAATACGATTTAGTGATCCGGATTTGAAATAGTATAAATACTTACCCTCTTTATCGATCTCGACACCGGCTGGTTTCGTGCCACCTTTTGTTATGGCTTTAAAATCTTTCCCGTCCCATTTAACGCTGTAAAGATCGTTTGCTTTAGCTTCGCTATTAAAAGCTGTAAAATAGAAAGTCTCGCCATCTTTAGAGATTGCAAGATTGCTTTCTTCGCCCGGAAGATTTGTTACTTGTACTAATCGTTCATAAATCTTATCGAAATCGATTTGGATATCTTTAGTTTTACTTGAGTCTTTAGAAGTATCTTTTTTATCCTTAGTTCCTTTGGCGGTTTTTGCATCAGAAGCGGGTTTTTCATCGTCATATAGCCAATCTAATTTTGTTTTGTCCCAATCGGATTTTTTTAGCCATACAAACCAGATATCAAAAGTTCTATCATTACGTTCGGAATGGAAGCCGAGTTTAGAACCGTCAGGACTCCAGACCGGGTCATAATCTCCGCGAGGATGCATACTAACGTTTACCGGTTTCATAGAATTATCTACCGGATGAATAAATATTTCGTCATTAAAATAAAGGTCACTCATAGAATAAGCAAGGTACTTGCTATCAGGGCTCCAGACAACGCTGCTAGGAGTTGCCCATCCTTCCAATAATACTTTTTCATTGCTTAGTTTCCCCTCGGCGGAAATATCGGAAACTATCAATTCTCCTCTTCCTCTTACATAAGTTATCTTTTTTCTGTCAGGTGAAATTACAGGATCGGATTCATCTAAACCGGTTGATGTGATTTTTGTAATTTTATGTTTAAGTGTTTTGAATAATGCAGGTTCTGATTTATCATCACTTGTTGCCAAATAAAGATCGAACTGCCCATCGCGGTCGGAGGTAAATACAACAGAAGAATCGTTTAACCAAGCAACATCAGTATCGCGGAAAGGACTATTAGAAATATTCACTGCTCTTGATTTATCTTTATCATTCAATGTAATAAACACTTCACCTCGAATAACTAAAGCTGTGTATTTGCTGTTTGGTGAAACTGAATAACCGGAAGCATTACTTGTAAAAGTTTTATATTCAACCGGATCGAAACGATAATCTGCCGGTAGATCGATAGTAATTTTATTATACTTTTTTGTTTTTGTATCAAGCAGGTAAATATTGGAATCACTTTCAAAAACGATTGAATTACCGTTTGTGCTTATATCAAAATAGCGGACGCCATTTTCAAGTTTTGTTATCTGCTCAGCATTGCCTTGTGGCGCACCGTTTTCATCAAGTGTTTGTTTGAAAATATTATATCTACCATTAGATTCAGCACTAATAAAATAGATTGTTTTACTATCTCCCCAAGCGGGATTAATATCATTTGTCATACTTGTAGAAATTTTTATGAATGATTTTTTAGCTTTATTGAATAGCCAAATATCTCTGTTAGCAGGACCTGCATAAGGCTGACGGTAGATTGTATTGCTGCCTCTAACGAATAAATAAAATTTATTATCAGGAGAATTAACAATCGAAGTGCCGAGAGCATCAAGAATTCTTTCCGATGTTCCGCCATTGATTGAGACTTTATGTAATTCCTGTTCGCGTTCTAGATTTACGAACTCGCGTGCAGTTGCAAAAAGTATCTCTTTGTTATTTTCCCAATCTGTAACAACATCATTAGAAGAGCTAAAAGTTAAGCGATTTGGAACTCCACCTTCTGAAGGCATTACATAAACATCATTGCTTCCCATTCTGTCTGCGGTAAAAGCAATCGATTTGCCATCGGGGCTGAATTTAGGAATTGATTCATAAGCTTCATGAATTGTTAAACGAGTAGCTGTACCCCCCTTTGATTCTGCTGTCCAAATATCCCCTTGATAAGAGAATGTGATTTTTGAGCCATCATTATTTAGAGAAGGGTAACGTACGAAAGGTGACTTCTCTTGTGAAAAAGTTACGGTTACAAATAGGAGTGAAAAAAGTGTGAATAGTTTTTTCATTCTAGATTATCCTTATATTATTTTTTACCTTGTCCCCATTCAAGGACTTCCAGTTTTACGTCTGTAATGCCGTCATTAACGAAATCCAATACTTTTGCGGCACCGAGAGAAAGATCAATTATTCGGTCTCCGCGTGTAGGCATCCGATCGTTGATTCGGAGTATTGTGCTTTTATTGTTTTTAAGGTTGGTTACTCTTATAATCGTATCCATAGGGAAGGATTGATGGGCGGCAGTAACGCCATTCATATCGTAGACTTCGCCGCTATAAGTAATTCTTCCATTGAATTTATCCGCATAAAAAGACGCAGTTCCTTCAATAAATTCAAGTACTTCATGGTCTTTATAAGTTTCATTAAGCTGTTTATTTTCAATAGGCAATTTTGAATTATTCTCTGATCTAAAACGGGGTAATGGAGTACAATTATATAACGTTACCGCTAATAGCAATATTAAAGCAAAATTATTTTTTTTTAATATCATTTTTTCACATATCCGAATGACTCAATATAAAATTTCTCTATGTTTACAATAACTTTTTTTGTAATATAAACGCCAAAGACTCCAAGACCGCCATCTACATTCGTAAAATCAGGCTGATTAATTCTTACGGAAAACTCATCAAAGAAAGTTTGTTGAGCCGAATAATAAGTCGCTAAATTTTTATCCATAATTAATAAATGAAAATAAGCTTTATCAATAATATAATTTGATTTATTTGGATCACCGGTTGAGATGCTCCTCATAATAGAATCGATAGCTGGTACTTCGTAACCTATTGTGCTAATTCTATTTGCAATCGGAGGATAGATACCAACTTCCTTACCTTGTTGACTTAGTAAATACATTGGAAATTCAATTTGTTTTCGTTTTTGAATCCCATTTTCAATTTTATAATAAACTAAAATGAGATCAGGGGCAAAGAAAATTTCCTGATTAAGACTTTGATCAGGGAAAAATTCTTTCCACGTAAAAACAAGAGTTCCACCATAAGCATTGCCGGTCGGTATGTCTCTTGTTGAGCTTGAAAAATAAAAATTATTTGGATTTAGAGATCTTGTGCTAGAAGTTAATATTTTACCATTTCCCAGAACAGCTCTTACTGTAATTTCAGTTCCGTCATTAGGTGTAAAATTTGGAAGATAATATACTGGCATCGGACCAGGATAACGGGAATCACCCAAGCGGGAGACTAATGTATCTCTCATGGGATAGACTTTATTTTTATAAGTTAAAGTAACAAAAGCTGTTTTAAGAAACGGATCATTTTGATTCGTATAAGGATCATACCCATCCACATCAAAACTACTTGATATGGTAGCATATTGAGTAGTAGAATCACCATTAATAATGCAATTAAGTATATATTTTTCTGAAAATCCAGCTTTCGGTTCAAATGAATCATCGCATGAAATTGATGTTAGCATTAAAATTAACGATGCTGCTAAAATTGATTTTTTCATAATTCCACCTTTATAGTTGCGGTTGGAAGGAATCGAAGCATATCCACTCTCTCGCCTGTATTTCTATCAAAATAGAAGATATTTTTTCGATCGTAAACATTAATGATACTGAAATCTAAGTAAAACTTAAAATCGCCTAATTGGATTTTTTTAGAAAGATTAAAATCTAGACGGTGATAATCAGGAAGTCTTCCAATATTCTTATCGCCTAAAATTCTGAATGGGATATAAGAATCGAACAGGTAATTTGATGCGAAAACATCGTCGATAGTGAGTTTTTCATAATAGCCCGAAATTTGTGTGAACGGTTGACCGGAATTATATATCCAAGTAGTACTTGCAGTAAAACCATAACCAAGATCGACTTCGAGAATTAAATTAATCGAATGCTTAGCGTCATAGCGCGGGGAATAAGAAACGCCGTAAACTTCATTTGTAGTATTAGATAAAGAATAAGATGCGGTTAAACTGACTTGTGAAAATGTATATCTTGAGAGTACTTCTAAACCATACGATTTTCCTGTTCCCGCAACGAGGTCATTATCCACCGAGAAGAATTTCTTTTCGTTAATTAATGCGAGGTTCAAAATTCTTTTATAATAACCTTCTATGCTTAGTTCGAGTTCGGGAGTAAAGAAAGTCTCTATTCCGGCAACATAATGAATAGCATTAGATGGTTTTATATAAAGAGGCGTAATAATCCATGGCTCGAATAGATTAATTATTTCATTCTCATCAGAGAGAGTTACTAAATCCTGTTGATAGATTCCCCAAGCTGCTTTAATTGCTATTTGCGGTATTATTCTATACGTCATACTCACTCTAGGTTCTAAAAATTGTTCATCAGAACCGCCGCCGCCTAATCGAGTTAAATTAAGTCGAGTGCCAACATCTGCACCAAATTTATCAAATCGCAATAGTTTATATTTTAGATAGGCACTTATATTTGTACCTTTGGTAGCTATATCAGTAACTGCTCTGCGTGCATTTTCCAAAAACAAATTTGTCTTAATCTCTGTGATTTTAAAACCGCCATCAAGTTCGTCTTTGCTATCGTAAACGTAATTAAAATCCATTTTGAAGGAGAGATCGCTCAAAGAATTTTTCCGGGCTTTTGAGTTACTCCCATGAGGATTAAGTTCGCCATCAAAATGACTTAAAGAAAAATCGATCTGATAAAATAAGGGGCTATCGGAAATCTGAAAATAATTCAAACCGATTATCTTATTAGACCAGGCAAAATCTTCTTTTACCGGACTATTATTTCTAAGATAATCTCCGCTTGCAAAGCCATGGACAGTAAACTTAGCATCTTTCATAAATTCATCATTCGAGAAGTTTAATTTAAGTGCAACGTCATAAAAATCGATTGGTGCATTTTTATTATTCAGGAATTTTTTTAATACACCGGTGGAATGACTTCTTCTGCCGGAAAGAAGGAATGAACCGTCAGGGATAGGACCTTCAACGAGTAGTTTAGTGCTAAGAAGTGAAGCACTTGCTTTACCTCCAAATTGATTTCGGTTGCCATCTTTTGTATTAATTTTCATAACAGATGAAAGCCGACCGCTTAGTTCAGAAGTAAAACCACCTTTATAAAATTCGATGGAATTAATTATCTCCGGATCGATAGCCGAGAAAATTCCGAATGCATGAAAAGGGTGATAGACTGTCGAATTATCGAGCATTACAAGATTTTGATTGCTAGCACCGCCTCTTACATAGTATTTAGCGGAGACATCACCTCCGGAACGAACACCCGGAAGATATTGCAACGAACGGAAGATATCGACTTCCACTCCCTTGGGCAAAGTCTCAAGATCTTTTACAACGATCTTCTGTAAACTCAAATCGGTAGATTTTTCTTTCGGAATCTTAGAAGCAACTTTTTCAATTGCATTAAGTTGAATTGAAACCGGTTCAAGAATTATTTTTATATCAGTAACCTTATTCGCACCGATATAAATAGAAATCTCTTTTGATTTATAGCCAACATAAGAGAACAGAACGTTATATTTTTTATTACCCGGAATAGAAGTAATAATAAAATAACCTCTTTGATCGGTAGAAGTTCCCGAATTCAACTCTTTAATTAGAACGTTACCAAATGGAAGAGATTCACCTGAAGTGGAATCAGCTATGAATCCTCGTAAAGTTCCTTTACCCACTTGAGCTTCAATATTTTGTGAAAATAGAATTATAAATAGAAAAAGTAATAATTTTTTCATGTTCCCCCGCAAAGAAATTAAACACAAAAATAAATAACGAAAATACAAATTAGTAAACCATACCAAATTTTATCTCTTTTTTTCTGCATTAATTAAAATTTTTTTATAAATTGCGCCGATATTTTCTACGCAATTCCTCAATATCACACCCAAAATTACTCTAAATAATAAGAAAGAAGGTGGAGAATAGTGAACCGCACTTTCAACATAACACACAAAGGTAAACTTTTATTAGAAGATGGGAGTGAATTTCCGGGATTTGTTTTCGGACTTCCACAGTCAACATCGGGTGAGGTGGTATTTAATACCGGCATGGTTGGTTATCCCGAAACCTTGACAGACCCTTCTTATAAAGGACAAATATTAGTTTTCACATTTCCATTAATCGGTAATTACGGTATTCCGGCAGATTCAATAATAGAGAAATTACCCGAAAATTTTGAATCTCACAAAATTCAAATTCAGGGATTAATTGTATCTGAAAATTCCGAAGAGTTTAATCATTGGAATGCGGCGCAGAGTCTTTCTTCGTGGCTTGAGAAATATAACGTGCCGGGACTTTGCGGAATAGATACTAGGAAATTGACAAAGCTCATTAGAGAGCATGGTACGATGCTTGGCAAAATAATTGTCGATAACGAACCTACTGAATTTTACGATCCTGATATTGACCATCTGATTTCAAAAGTAACTGTTCAAAAACCTGAGATACTCGGAAAAGGGAAGAAGAGAGTTTTATTAATCGATTGCGGATGTAAAAAAAGTATTATCGAAAATTTGATTACGAGAAAAGTGGAAGTATTTCGTGTACCATATAATTATAATATAAGCCGCGAAGATTATGATGGTGTTGTTTTATCTAATGGACCGGGTAATCCGGTAGTATATAAAGAGATAGTAAAAACGGCGAAACAATTGATCGCAAAAGAAGCTCCGATATTAGGAATCTGTATGGGGCATCAGATAATTTCATTGGCGGCAGGCGCAAAAACATATAAATTGAAATATGGTCATAGAAGTCAAAATCAACCTGTAAAAGAAGCAAGCTCAAATAAATGTTATATAACATCACAAAACCATAGCTTTGCGGTCAATACAAAAAGACTTCCGAAAGGGTGGAGCGTTTGGTTCGAGAATCTTAATGACGGATCAAACGAAGGAATCAGGCATAATAAACTTCCATTTAGGAGTGTCCAATTTCATCCCGAAGCCGCACCAGGACCGGTGGATACTGAATTTATTTTCGATGAATTTATCAAGGACTTAAAGTGAAAACAAAATTCAAAAAAGTTTTAATAATCGGAAGCTCAGCTTTAAAAATTGGTGAAGCAGGGGAGTTCGATTATTCCGGAAGTCAATGCATCAAAGCTCTTAAGGAAGAGGGAATATATACTGTTTTAATCAATCCCAATATTGCTACAATTCAGACTTCCGATTATATAGCTGATAGGGTATATCTACTTCCAATCAACACACATTTCATAGAAGAGGTAATTAAGAAAGAAAAGCCCGATGGTATAATGCTTGGATTCGGCGGGCAAACGGCATTAAATAGCGGTCTTGCATTAGAGAAGCTCGGAATTTTGAAAAAACATAATGTGGAAGTGCTCGGCACACAGATTGAAGCAATAGAGAACTCTGAAGACCGACAAAAATTCTGTCAGAAGTTAAGTGAAATAGATGTTAAATATCCGCAGAGTAACGCTGTTAATAGCGTAGAGGATGCACTTGAATATGCTAAGAAGATAGGATTCCCTATAATAATACGCATTGCTTATGCACTCGGCGGACTTGGGTCGGGGATATGCCGCAATGCCACAGAATTAAAAAAATTAGCTTCCCGTGCTCTTTCATATTCATCTCAAATTCTAGTAGAAGAATATCTGGAAGGGTGGCGTGAAATTGAATATGAAGTAGTTCGAGATAAATATGATAACTGTATTACGGTATGTAATATGGAAAATATTGATCCGATGGGAATCCATACAGGCGAGAGCATGGTTGTTGCTCCATCGCAAACATTATCGAATACTGAGTTTCATAAATTAAGAGAAGTAGCAATTCGTACCATACGCCATCTTGGAATTGTTGGGGAATGCAATATTCAATATGCTCTTGATATGAATTCCGAGGACTACCGCGTTATAGAAGTAAATGCTCGATTATCGCGTAGCTCGGCACTTGCTTCTAAGGCAACAGGATACCCATTGGCATTCGTTGCAGCTAAACTCGCATTAGGATATGGATTACACGAACTGCCAAATGCCATTACGAAAAATACAAGTGCTTTCTTTGAACCTGCTCTTGATTATATCGTAATAAAAGTACCTCGATGGGACTTGAAGAAATTCAAATTCGTAAAAAAGCAACTTGGGTCTTCGATGAAATCGGTGGGCGAAGTAATGGCAATTGGTCGAAAGTTCGAAGAGGCGTTCCAAAAATCGATGCGAATGCTTGATATAAGCGTAGATGGTATTACAGCAAGCAGAACTAAATTTGAATTTGAGGATTTGGAATATGCACTTAGTAATCCTACCGAGGAACGAATTTTCGCAGTTGTTCAAGCATTAAAATCAGGTTATTCGGTCGATTGGATTTTTAATCTTACTCACATCAATAAATGGTTTCTCTATAAGATTCAAAACATAGTGGATATGGAGAAAAAAATTGCAGAACAAAATTTCAAAAAGATGGATAAAGGTTTTTTGCTTAAAGCGAAACAGTTCGGATTTTCGGATAGGCAGATTGCTAATATATTGGATATTGATGCTCATGATGTTTATTTAAAGAGAATTAAATTTGGATTAAGACCAAAGATTGAGCATATCGATACGCTTGCCGCTGAGTTCCCGGCAAAGACTAATTACCTTTATCTTACATACAACTGCGAGAGTAGCGATTCAGATATTAAGTTAAAAAATTCAATTGTAATACTCGGTTCGGGACCATATAGAATTGGAAGTTCAGTGGAATTTGATTGGTGTTGTGTGGTTACAGGCAAATCATTAAGAGAGATGGGTTACAAAACAATTATGATTAATTGTAATCCGGAGACCGTTAGTACAGACTATGATGAATCGGATGCGCTATTTTTTGAAGAGCTTACAGTCGAAACAATTTACGAAATTTATCGGGCAACGAACCCTAAAGGCGTAATAGTCGCAATGGGTGGACAGACTCCAAATAATCTATCTGCAAAGCTAAAGAAGGTGGGAATAAAAATTCTTGGTACATCAACAGATTCAATAGATATGGCAGAAGACAGAAGCAAATTTTCTTCTATGTTGGATAAGCTTGAGATAGAACAGCCGGAATGGAGACAGCTCAATGCTATTCAAGATGCGGTAGAATTTGCTAAGAAAGTTGGCTATCCGGTTTTGGTGCGTCCATCTTATGTATTAAGCGGTGCGGCAATGGCAATTGCGACTGATGATAATGAATTAATTAGATTCCTCCAAAAAGCAGTGGATGTATCGAATGAACATCCGGTGGTAATATCAAAATATTTGGTTAATGCGAAAGAATTAGAATTTGATGCGGTTGCGCAGAATGGAAAAATTGTCTGCTCGGCAATTTCAGAACATGTAGAAAATGCAGGAGTTCACTCGGGTGATGCTACATTAGTTCTTCCACCCCAAAGAACGTATCTCGAAACAATGAGACAGATAAGAGATATATCGTCTAAGATCGCAAAATCATTGAATATTAATGGACCGTTTAATATTCAGTATATTGCTAAAGAGAATAGAGTAAAAGTGATTGAATGTAATCTTCGTGCATCAAGAAGTTTTCCTTTTGTTTCAAAGACATTAAAGAAGAATTTTATTGAAATCGCTGCTAAAGTAATTACGGGTGTGAAAGTGCCGATAGATGACAATATGAATTTCAATTACGATTATGTAGGTGTAAAGGCACCTGAATTTTCATTTACTCGTTTGGAGGGGGCAGACCCGACTACGGGAGTGGAAATGGCATCCACGGGTGAGGTAGCTTGCCTAGGCGATGATTTTTATGAAGCATTTTTGAAAGCGTTGATTTCTGTGGGGTATAAATTCCCTATTAAATCAATATTAATTTCGTCCGGTTCAATAGAATCGAAAGCAGAATTATTAGAAACATGCCGCTCATTCTTAAAGCTTGGAGTGAAGCTTTATGCGACTTCGGGTACTGCAAAGTTTATGAAGTCAAATAGCATTCCTGTGGAATTGCTTAACTGGCCATTAAAAGGAGGGTCTCCTAATGCAGCGGATTATATTAAACAGGGTAAGATCGATTTAGTTATCAATATTCCTAAAAACTTCCAAGAAGAAGAATTAACAAATGACTATATTATAAGAAGAACTGCTGTAGATTATAAAATTCCGCTGATTACTAATCGTCAATTAGCAATGCGATTAGGAGAGGCTCTATCCGAAAAAAGCATTGATGATCTACAAATAAAGAGTTGGGACGAATATTAGTTTTGTTTTACAAATCTATTTAGTATTTTTAGAAATTGATATACAAACAAGTGGAAAATTATGTCCATCGAAACACCAAACAGACCGAAACTATTAATTGTAGAGGATGATTACGAGAATCAGAAATTTCTTCAGATTTTTTTGAAAAGAAAGTTTGAATTAGAAATATGCGATTCGGCAGAAACATTTTACCAAAAACTAGCTGAGCAAAAGTTCGATATCATCTTAATGGATATATCGTTAAGAGGGAAAAAAGACGGACTTCAATTAACAAAAGAATTAAGAGAAAATCCTACTTATAAAAACATGCCGATAGTGGGTCTTTCGGCACATGCTTTTCAGCGTGATAAGGATAATGCTTATAATGCAGGTGTTGATGTATTTATTACAAAGCCTGTCCAGAATGAAGTGCTGATGGATACATTAGTAAAAACATTAGAAAAAAAATCGGGTATAAAAATAAGCTAATATAAGGAATGTAACCTTTCTTACTATTCTTTCGTCTAAACTTCAGATAAAATAAATCTCAAGGGGAGGGACTATGCTCAATAAATTGCTTATACTAGTTTTTATATTCACTTTAGCATTAAATATTAATTTATCTGCACAAGATGAAGATGATGACGATTGGGGAACGACCGATGACGGTGATGATTATGGTTGGTCTCACGATTGGGAATGGGGAAGATACGATTGGTTAAACTGGAAATTCGACCGTCCATTCATAGAATTAAATTATGGAATCGGAGACTATAAACATAAAGAAATGTTTAATATGTTTGCTCCGGCTGGATCATGGGAGCTAAAACTTGGTTATAGCGATCTAGGAACTACCGATGATAATAACATTGTAGATTTTAATGAAAGTTTTGTCTTTGTATCGAATACAGCATCCCGCTTAAGCTCACAAAAAAGAAAACTATCCGAATTAGCGTTTGATAATTGGAGTTTTGGTATTGGCAAGAGGGAAGGTTATGGATATGATTTCGGTGGATTTTTATTGCTTCCTTATACACAATCTGATTTTGTATGGACAAGAATTGAGATGGAAAATTTTCCGGATGTAGGTGAACGTCCTCATGATTATTCTTTTGTTCGCCCTAGTCAAATTAAAGATATGCAAATTCTAAATCGATATGATAAAGATTTTAGATTCGGTACGCGCGTAGAGGGTGGAATTCGGTTTGAAGCTGTAAATGCAGTTTCATTTAATATTGGTTACGAAGCTGCAGTAATTTTCCCTCGTCATCTATTTTGGAAACATCTCGGCAGTTTTGTAATTGAAGAAACAGGTAAAGGTGCATTAGAATTTTTTATTGAAAGGGTAATGGATTCATCGCCCGCAGCCGCACCGATAATAAATGTAATCCTCAAGAGTGCTTATTCTTATGCTTTCTATGCCCTTAAGAGAGATAATATGAACTGGCCCTTTAGCACAGAAACACCGCTCACTTACGAAACATTCAAGTTTGGCGTTACATTCGTTTTTTAAAATAATATCTGCTCTCTTATTTAAGGGAGCAGATATTTATAAAAATTTCACTTATCTTTAGAAGATTGAAAAGGTAATGGATTCCTCGTCCGCAACCGCACCGATTATTAACGTAATTCTAATGTAGAACTTTAAAATTACCAATTTTTAAGTAGGAATTAGAACTTAAAAATGTGTGTATGATACGGTTTTAGTTCTATATATAGACCAATACCACTTACCTCTTCGGCAGAGCGAAGATATTTTTGATCTGTCATTAAATCAACTAATTCAAATTCTTCCTGATATCCTTCTAAATTCAATTTTATTCTACATTTAGAAAGAGTTTCAGAATGATTAATTACAACAAGACGGTGTTCATCTTTATAAGTCCAAAGCCAAGTGAGCATATTAACATAAGTAAAATTACCATCCCAACCCGGTTCAGGTTCTAAGAGAGTCCATTTACCGGCTTTAAATATTTCTGCTTTTGTAATAGAAAGCAATTTATCGTAGTGAGCTTTAAGTTGTTTATTCTCTGTTTCTGCCCATTCTCTACCGAGCTGAACAGGAAGTTTGATTTTTTTACCTTCGAGCTGGCCATCGTTATAGAGTTTAAGTCCTTGAATTGTAGCAATAATAGCAGATGCAGATTTATTCCTTTCACAATTCATAATAGCAAGTGTGCGTTCTTCGTCATGATTTTCAAGGAAGCGGACAGATTTTTGCTGGTATTCTGTTTCGGCTTGTAGATGTCCCTTAATGGCATCAATATAACCGGAGCGTATTCGCTCGGTAAGAGTTTTATCATAAGTATAATCAAAACCTTGCTGCTGCATTACCCATTCGAGGTCCCAATATGTTTCGGCTATCATAATAAAATCATCTCTTTTGGATTTAATTTTAGAGATAGTATCAGCCCAATAATCTTTTTCGGGACGAGTAAAGTTTTTAAGCGCACCGACCCAAGTACTGTGAAAAGTATTATTAAGAACAAGCATCGCCATATCGCAACGAAGACCATCGCATACATCAGTTAAATCAAGAAGGATTTCATCCATAAATTTACGAGCTTCTAAGCTGTAATAATTAATCTGAACAGTATCCTGCCATGCGGGAAAGAATGGATCTCTGCCGTGTGCATAATACTTGCCATTATCACTCTTAAAAAAAGTATGATTATCAGTATTAAAATTATCTTCCGAAGCTTCAAGGAAAACTTCAGGATTCGTTTTTAATAAATGTGTATGAACGCTAAGATGATTTGGAACGAAATCTAAAATGAGTTTCATTCCTTTATTATTTAGCATAGCTTTTACATTATAAAAATCTTCAGTACTGCCCAGAGCGGGATTAAATTCATAACAATCAATAGAATAAGGAGAGCCGATTACGTCTTCTTTCTGCCAATCTTTTAATGCCTTAGCATAAGCTTTAACTAAATCCTCTTCATAGCAGAAATCCTCAATCGCCGAAGAGCAAGTTTTCCAAACGCCCATAAGCCATATATAATCGAAACCTTTTTCTTTGAGATTATCCCAATAAGATTCGGGGACATAACTGATATTTGCATTCCCTTTAGCATCAGCAAATTTTTTAATGAAAACTCTAGTATTAATTTCGTAAAGCGATAAATTTTTTCTCATTTCCCAACCTATATTTCGTTGTTGTTTTTTGAATTAGACATTAAGCGGCGTTTCTCTTCTTCCATATCTTTAATCGATTTCAATAGTTCATATATTGCTTGGCTATCAGTAGTCTCTCCAATTTTCTTATTTAATTCATGAAGCTGTTCATTGAAACGGACTACCTTGAATTTTCTAATGTGATCGATTGCGTATTCAATTTTATCTTTTTTTATTTCGCCGTTGTGTGATAGTTCAGACCATCTAGGACTTATCTCTTCCTCATTAAAGAGGAGATTAAAAACGTAATCTTTTAGTTCTGAATCGTTAATCTGTTCAATTAAATGAGCAGGTGCAATAAGACCATCTTCATAATTTTCTACTACAATACGCGAAAGTTCTTTGAAGATAATCGAAGTAAAATCGGCTGGTTCAATATCATGTAATATAGCACTTACAATTTCATTATCACCGCTGAAGAGTAATCGAATTAATTCTTTTTCGGTTTGTGCTGTTGATGATTTATCCCTATTGTTTTTTAATTCCAATTTGCCGAATGATGATGTACTTGAAGTTTCTTTCAACGGTTTTTTCTGATCAGATTGTTTATTTATATAATCTATCAATTCCGATTCGAGCATTTTTTCTCGGAGATTAAACTTTTTAGCAAGAGTGGTGATTAATAATCCCTGTTTAATTTTATCTGAAACAAGAGCAATAATTCTTACTGTTTCGCGAATAACTTTAGTGGCTTCATTTGGATCACTTAACATACCTCTTTCCTCGAATATTCTTAGTCTGAACTCGAGGAAGTTTTGTGATTTAGAGAGAAAATCATCAAAAACTTCTTTGCCATTTTTTTGAATATAAGAATCGGGGTCTTCTCCTTTTGGAAGGAGAGCCACCTTAACGTCAAAATCGGATTTGATAAGTATTTCTATGCTTCTAAGAGCGGCTTTTTGTCCTGCTTCATCAGAATCAAAAAGCACAATAATATTTTTAGTGAATCTTGAAAGAAGCTGTACCTGCTCTTCGGTAAGTGAAGTACCTGATGAAGCGACAACATTTTTAACACCATTCTGAAATAGTGAAATTAAATCAAGATATCCTTCGACAAGTATTGCTTTATCTAATTTTCTTATCTCCTCTTTTGAGTGAAATAATCCATAAAGGGATTTACGTTTTAAGTAGATTGGGTTTTCAGGTGAGTTTAGATATTTAGCAGCATTATCACTATTTTCTAATATTCTTCCGCCGAATGCAATTACTCTTCCATTTGGTGAAAAGATAGGAAATATGACCCTGCCCCGATATTTATCATAAAATTTACCCGAATCGTTTTTATCTATTAATCCGAGAAGTTTTGTTTTTTCTAAATCTAATTTATTTGCTACAGCATGATCATAAAAATTATTCCAACCTGAAGGAGCGAAACCGAGACCGAATGATTTTTGAACCTGTGGTTTTATATTTCGCTTTTTTAAGTATTCGCGTGCAATTTCTCCATCATTACTTTTATAAAGGGTGTCGGTAAAAAAACGTGCTGCCGTAAGATTGATTTCGTAGAGGACTTCGAGTACGTCATCTTCTCCCTTATTATTGTCTTCAAATTTTAGTTGGTATCCGATAAAATCAGCAATTTCTTGAACGGCTTCAATAAAGGAGATATTTTTATAATCCATTAAGAACTTAAAAATATTGCCGCCACTCCCGCATCCAAAACAGCGGTAGATTTGTTTATCTTCACTTACTACAAAAGAGCCTGTTTTTTCAGTATGGAAAGGGCATAGACCGACAAAGTTTTTACCCCTCTTTTTTAATTGCACATGAGTGCTGATGATATCTACAATATTAGCGGATTGGCGAATCTCATCTATTTTCTGTTCAGGAATTCTCATACAGTAAAGTTAATGATTTTTCTTTCAAATAAATTAGCTATTAAATTGATATATTTACGAATATGTATTGTTTTAAAAGATAGAGATATAAAGAGTTTCCAACTCACTTGATTTAGGAAAAATGAATAACAATAAAGTAAGAGATATCCTGCTATTTCTGCCGGCTACTGATTTTAATGAGCATGAATTTTTAGTAATAAAAAATGGTTTGAAGGACGCGGAATTACGATATTTTATACTCTCAGATACTTCCGCTGTATGCGTTGGCAATAATGGACTGAAAGTAAAACCCGATATGATGCTATATAATGCAAATGCGCGAAATTTCGCGGGTATGATTTTGTGCGGTGGAAATGGGGCAAAAAGATATTGGAGCAATCAAACACTTCATCGGCTCATTAAGGATTTTAAGTCCTCTCCCACAAAGGTGTTGGGTGCAATCTGTAATTCGGGTGTAACTGTCGCAAGAGCGGGGGTAATTACTCAAAAAGCTGTCTGCTATCCTGAATATATTGGAGAAATCGAAAAAGAGGGATTAAAATTTACGGATCAACCGGTCGTATTCGATAAAAATATTATTACGGCGAGAGAGCAGAGTTCTTCATGCGAATTTATCTCATCGTATATTGCACATATTTCGAAATTTTTGGAATAGAACTAATCTTGCTTAAGAATTGTTTAAGATTCTTACAAAGGAAGAGATATGAATTTAGAAAATAATTATTGCGAAAACACAACAGAATATAAAAGATTTAAAACGAGAGTAGTACATATTGGGGATATCCCATTAGGCGGAGATTACCCGATAAGAATTCAATCAATGACTACAACTGATACTTTGGATACGATTGCAACAGTCGAGCAATCGATTAAAATGATCGAATCAGGTTCTGAATTTATCCGAATAACCGCGCCAAGCATAAAAGAAGCAGAGAATCTAAGGAATATAAAAGATGAACTACGCCGCCGCGGTTACAAAGCACCATTAATAGCCGATATACATTTCACGCCGAACGCCGCCGAATTAGCCGCACGTATTGTAGAAAAAGTAAGAGTGAATCCGGGTAACTATGTAGATAAAAAGAAATTCCAAACGATAGAATATAACGATGCCGAATATCAATCAGAGCTTGATAGAATCAGGGAGCGATTCACACCTTTAGTTAAAATATGCAAGGAGTACGGAACTGCAATGAGAATCGGTACTAATCATGGTTCTCTTTCGGATCGTATTATGAGCCGTTACGGAGATACACCGCTCGGGATGGTGGAATCTGCATTAGAGTTTTTACGAATATGTGAAGATTTAGATTATCATGAAATTGTACTTTCAATGAAAGCAAGTAATACACAGGTAATGGTTCAAGCATATAGATTGTTAATTAAGAAGATGTACGAAGAAGGAATGAACTATCCGCTTCATTTAGGTGTAACTGAAGCCGGAGATGGCGAAGATGGAAGAATTAAATCCGCTGTCGGAATCGGCACTCTATTAGAAGATGGAATTGGGGATACGGTAAGAGTATCTTTGACCGAGCCGCCTGAATTTGAAGCTCCGGTTGCGATAGCTTTAGTTAATAGATATAGCACACGCAATGATCATAAATCAATACCGCCAATTGAAATGGTGCCAAAATCACCCTATGAATATACAAGGCGAGAAAGTTTTGAGATTGCAGGAATTGGTGGCGAGACAGTACCAAAAGTTTTTGCCGATTTCAGCTCATCGGGAGTAAAGGATTATAAAGATTTATCCGAAACAGGACTTAATTACAATGCTGAAACAGATAAATGGTTTATGAATGATATTTCGCCCGACCTATTATTTCTGGGAGATAATTTACTTCCATTCGATGCACCAAATAGTTTGAAAGTTGTATATAATTATAATTTTTGGAAAACGTTTGAAGATAAATCAATCGGGTTTCCTTATTATAAATATTCTGAATACAATAATGCCGAATCAAAATCCTTCATTCTCAATTTTGTAGAGATAAACATAGATGATGTGATGAGTTCTGATTTTCGCGCTGATGATAAAACAATTTTTGTAATTACTACCGATAATAAACATGGAATGGCGGAGCAGAGAAGAATTTTTTATGAACTACTAAACAAAAGGATTAAAAACCCGATAATAATTAGAAGAGACTATAATGCGATTAATGAAGAAAATCTTCGCCTTTATTCTGCTACCGATATAGGTGCTTTGCTTATTGATGGATTTGGAGATGGAGTTTGGATTACGGCGCAAGATTTTATTTCAGCAAAGCCGAAAGAATTTATAAATAGGGCATTATTCGGAATACTTCAGGCAACACGTACACGAATTTCTAAGACAGAATATATTGCGTGTCCATCATGCGGAAGAACCCTTTTTGATTTAATGGAAGTAACCGATAAAATTCGTAAACGCACCGAGCAGCTAAAGGGTGTAAAGATTGCTATAATGGGATGTATCGTAAATGGACCCGGAGAGATGGCAGATGCAGATTATGGTTATGTGGGTTCGGGAGTTGGTAAGATTACTCTTTATAGAGGAAAGGAGATCGTAGAGCGAAGTCTTAATTCGGAACTTGCTGTGGATAAATTAATAGATTTGATTAAAGAAGATGATAAATGGATAGAACCGGCTCAGAATTAATAAATATTTTCTTCCTCCGTAAACCGAGGAAACTCTTCTTAGTTAAGGCTTGTAGAATATTTAAAATAAACCTTAACTTGAATGATTGACTAATTATATGTATTTTTGAAGTTACTATATGAAAATGAATAAACAATTGAAAGAATTTATAAATTACAGTTCAGGCGGAATGAAGTTTTAAGACAAGTGCACTCCTTCTAAAGGGGTGCATTTTTTTTTGATATATGAGAATAAAGGAACTAATAAAATATCTTGAAGTATGGGCTCCACCGGGAGCCGCATGGGACAGAGACAATACCGGACTTCAAGTTGGCTTTAGAGAAGAAAAACTAATTAATCTGCTTCTCTGTCTTGAGGTAAACCAAGATGCCATACGAGAAGCAATAAATAAAAAATGCAACCTAATAGTTACACATCACCCGCTAATCTTTAGCCCGATTAAAAAGCTAGACTTCCAAAACGACACAAATTCCAAACTCATAGAATCACTCACAAGAAATAAAATAACACTCTATTCAATGCACACAAATCTTGATTATATCAAAGATGGTGTATCATTCGAACTTGCAAAAGAATTAAAACTCAAAAACGTCCACTTTCTAAAACCACAATCCGGCAATCAATTTAAGTTAGTTGTCTTCGCACCCGAATCAGATATAGAAAAAATATCCGATGCTGTTTTTAATTCTGGAGCGGGAAGAATCGGTGAATATGATAAATGCAGTTATAGAAGTAAAGGAGAAGGAACATTCCTCGGTTCATCTAATACAAATCCGGCATTGGGCAAGAAAGGAAATTTTGAGAAAGTAAAAGAAGAACGATTAGAATTCATAGTCGATTCATGGAATTTGAATGCTTCTATAAGGGCATTAATTAATGCACATTCTTATGAAGAACCGGCTTATGATATTTATCCACTCAAGAATCATAGTGTTAATTACGGAGCGGGCGCAGTCGGTGAACTTGAAAACGAAATGAGCGTAAAGCAATTCCTTGATTATGTGGCTAATGAAATGAAGATAAAAAATTTCCGCTATGCTTTGGGTAGGAATAAAAAAATTAAGACTGTGGCTGTATGCGGTGGAAGCGGTTCCGATATGATTGACGACGCTGTTTGTAAAGGTGCAGATGCATATATCACTGCCGATATTAAATATCATGCGTTTCAGGATAGCAAGCTTCTTTTGATAGATGCAGGTCATTACGAGACAGAAATTTTTGCTTTGAATCTTCTTAAACGGAGGATTGGGAGCTTTATAAATACAAAAGAAAGTAAAGTATTTAAATATACGGGAGTTACTAATCCCGTTAAGTTTTATAAACAATAGGAGAATTACTTTGGAAGAACGTTTGTCAACACTGTATGAGTTGCAAGTTATAGACAATCAGCTAGATGAATTAGAAGAGCTGAGAGGCGATTTGCCACTTGCCGTCAATGATCTCACCGGTCAGATCAGTAATTTCAAAAATCAGATCGATTCTAAAAATACAGAGAAGAAAAAATCTCTCGATAAAAGATCATCTAATGAAGACGAAATCGAAAGACTAAAAGAGAATTTGAAAAAATTCAAAGCTCAGTTATACCAAGTGCGTAATAATAAAGAATATGATGCGCTCACAAAAGAGATTGATCATTCCGAGGAAACAGTAGTAAAATTGGAAAGTGAAAATAAGGCAATTGAAGAACTCGTTGAAAAACTAAAAATCGAAGTAAAAGATATCGAACCACAGCTTGATGAACTTAATGCTGAATTGAAAGAGAAAGAGACAGAGTTAAAACAGATCATCAAAGGGAATGAAAGAGAAGAAGCAAAATTAAAAACTAAACGTGATCAAGTAGCGGCAATGATTAAGAAACCCGATTATAATACATATATGAGAATCAGAAAAGCATTAGATGGAAAGGCGATTGTAACAATCAGCCGTGCTGCTTGTACCGGATGCCATAACGTAGTACCACCTCAGAGACAATTGGAAGTAAAGCAGAGCAAGAGATTGTATTCATGCGAATCATGTGGAAGAATATTGATCTCCCCTGAAATTGTAGAGAGAATAAACTCGAAATAATATTTTTGTTTAACTGTGTTAAAATTAAAAATCCCGGACCGAAATTAAGGTCTGGGATTTTTTTAAACAAAGGAAAAGTTTGTAATAGCAAATCCGAAATCTTTTATTTGGATATTTTATTTTTTTAGTACGGCACTAAGTAAATCCATTGTAGTATTTCCGCCTGAAGCTCCAACATAACTTAACACCACCGGTATAAATTTACTTACCATATCGCTTTTCATTCCGAGTTTTAAAAAAAGAGGAGCAAGAGCGGCAACAGTACTAATTGTACTTTTTGAGCCGGTTAATCCTAATGCAGATGTTATTAAATCGCTTGAACCGGGGATTGCATTGGCAACTTTAAGAAAATCTGATGCGGGCATTTTCTCTTTTGCTAAACCAAGAATAGAACCTACACCGCCAACCGCCTGATTTTTTGTAACTCCAAGTTGACTTGTAACGGATTCGATTAAACCCAATTTTGCTTTATCTTGTACTTGTTTGCCCATATTCTTTAACTGGTCGAATTGCGCATTAATTTTAGATGAAAATGCAATTACTAAAAAAGCGAAAAGTAGAACTCTGAAGTTTTTCATTTATATTCCTATTTTATTATTAATAATTGTTTAATGGATAACACAAAATTACGAAATTTAGTACTTTAGTATGTGATTCAGGGCAGAAGAGATATCTGAAGAGCTGATAATTTTTATTTTGTTTTTAGACTTTATTGATTTGAGGCTGGAGGAGGGGACAATAATTTTTTCAAATCCAAGTTTTTCTGCTTCTTGAATACGTTTTTCGATATTTGATATTGAGCGTACTTCTCCTCCAAGACCAACTTCACCAAGCACTACCGCTTTAGAATCCGCAAATTTATCTTTAAAATTAGATGCCACAGCTGCACAAACAGCTAAATCGATAGCCGGTTCATCTATCTTTATTCCACCGGCAATATTCAAAAATACATTTTGATTTGAAAGACGGAAGCCCGCACGTTTTTCCAGAACCGCTAATAATATTGAAAGACGTCTTATATCAAAACCCGTAGTTACGCGCTGAGGATTGCCATAAGCGGATGGAGTAACAAGTGCCTGCACTTCAAGAAGTATTGGACGGCTTCCTTCGATACTGCACGTAATCACCGAGCCTGTAACTTCCGTTTCGCATGAACTTAAAAATATCTCACTCGGATTTTTTACTTCTTCCAAACCTGTTTCATTCATATCAAAAATACCAATTTCGTTTGTACTACCGAATCGATTTTTTTGACTTCTTAATATGCGATATGAATGATTTTTTTCTCCTTCAAATTGAAGCACTGTATCAACAATATGTTCAAGTACTTTAGGACCGGCAATCATACCATCTTTTGTTACGTGCCCAACTACAATAATAGAGCATCCTTTGGTCTTCGCGAGCTTCATTAACTCAGAAGTTGATTCACGGATTTGAGTAATAGTGCCTGCTGCGTTTTGAAGATCGGGTTTATATATAGTTTGAATCGAATCGATAATTACAAATTTCGGGTCTTCCTTTTCGATCGCCGATAAAATGTAATCAAGATTAGTTTCGGGAAGGACTGAAATTGAATCAGGATTTACCTTTAATCTTTTTGCTCTACCGCTGATTTGATTTAAGGATTCTTCACCCGTTACATAAAGAACGGGTGCATTAATTTTGGATGCTGCTTGGAGAACGAGAGTAGATTTTCCAATACCGGGATCTCCTCCGAGAAGTATTACAGAACCTGCAATTAATCCACCACCGAGCACACGATCAAATTCTTCAATATTTGTTTTAAGCCGAACTTCTTTTTCGTCTGAGTTGTATGATAGTTTAAAGGTCTCTGTATTCGTAATATATTTTTTTACTTCACGTTTTTTGTCTTCTACTAATTCTTCTGTAAATGTATTCCAGTTATCGCAAGTGGGGCATTTACCGATCCATTTAATCGTTTCGTAACCGCATTCTGAACAAATATATTTAGTTCTAATTTTTGCCAATTTATATCCCTGTTCTGCGAATGAAATTAACTGCAACTTCGTCATCGGAATCGAGAAGCTCCTGTGGAGTGCCTGTGAAATAAATTTTACCATTATGAACCATCGCCACTCTATCGGCTGTATTTCGAACACTAACCATATCGTGAGTAACTACAATCGAAGTAACATCCAATTTATTGGAGAGACTACGAATAAGTTCATCAATTGAATCGGACATGATTGGATCAAGCCCCGTTGTTGGTTCATCATAAAGAATATAATCGGGATTAGTCACTAATGCACGTGCTAATCCGACACGTTTTTTCATACCACCTGAAAGTTCAGATGGTTTTAATTTTTGAGTGTCGGGGAGACCGACAAGATTTAATTTGTCTTCAACAATTGAATCGATTTCTTCTTTCGAGATAGTGGAATTATTTTCTACCAAAGGGAGGGAAATATTTTCTTCTACCGTCATCGAATCAAAAAGAGCGGCTCCCTGGAACAGGAAGCCGAACTTTTTTCTTACTTCATATAATTCCTTTTTTGAAAGGGAAGAGATCACTTTCCCTTCAATTTTTACTTCACCTTGATCGGGTTCAAGAAGTCCGACAATATGTTTAAGGAGAATCGATTTTCCGCTGCCACTTTTTCCGATAATAGCGAGCGATTCCCCTTTATTAATATTAAGATTTATCCCCCGAAGCACATTATTAGAGCCGAAGCTCTTATGTAAATCTATTATTTCAATCATTCTCTTGCGAAACTATTTTTGGTTCGGTTTTCTTATTTCGTCTAATCACCATAATTGCAATTAAAGCGAGAATAATAACTGCTAGAACAACAGCAATATAGAGCCAATAACTGGTGAAACCACCTGGATCTACTTTTTCTTTCCATTGAACGAATCTGCTTTCGATAGAATCTTTCTGTGCTTCGGAAAGAAGATTGTTTTCTAAAAGAATTGGAACCCAATTTGGTTTAACCTGCTGAAACCAAACTGAATCAGTAAAGGTGTAGAAAGTTTCTTTCGATTCTTCGGCTCTTTTTACACCAAGATTTTTTACTTCGTCATCTATAAAGGTGGTAACGCTTTCAGTAAAATCATCGCCATTCTTGAAGTTCATTAAAGTAATATTCTTCTCTCTGAAAGCTTGATTAATACTACTCCATATTTCGTTGTTGATTCTGAAATTCCACTGTCTGAAAAGATCATCAATACCGGCAATTTGTCTGGCACGATTAGCTTGATCTAGGTATATCTGAGAAAGTTTGGGACCGATTTGACGCCACGTTTTGGAAAATTCTTTATACTGCTCTTTCATATCGGAAAGGTCATCAGCAGTTAGTGTGGTAACTTTCATAAACTGAATATTATCGCCGATTGTTCTTTCTACGTTATAAAAAAGATTACCTGTTTCTACTTTTTTGAAGATAGCTGTCTTTTCTGCTTCATTTAATGATGAAGGAGAAGTTGTAAATTCTTGAAGAAGACTATCTACAATTCCTTTAACTAATTCATCACGCTCTTTGATGTTCGCTTTAAGAGAAGCGACTAATCTATTAAGTGAGTTTATTGTTGATTGGTCTTTCTTTTGGCTGAATTGCAGATCTTTAATCTGTCCCAAAAGTGATGTGTTCTGATCGTTGAGTTCGGTTAGGGCAGTTTTAAGAGTGCCGACTTCGGTTTGCAAATCCACTATCTGAGTAAAATCACCTTTCCTTAATTCAACAGCATTTTCAAGTTTTTCTATTGCTGATGTAAAATTATCAGGATAAAGAGTCTTATCAAGAAGAGGTTTATTCGCTATGAAATCAGTTTTGAAAGAGGTGATATCGATTACTAATGCATCAACTTCTTCAAGTGATTTAGCATCTTTGATCTTTTGCTCAAGCGATGCATATTTATTTTTGAAGCTCTGAGTTTTTTCATAATCGGATTGTGCGTTAATTACAGAAACAAATCCTAAGAATAAAACGAGAATCAATGTGTTTTTTAAAATTGTGAAGGACATAATTATTTCCCCTCAATCCCTTTATTTGTAAAATTAGTTTTTAATCCATTATCTATTAATTCGATAGAACTATTTTTTTGATTCATTACAGGAGATTTCAAACCGGCTTGAGAAACAGGGATAATGTTTTCGATTTTCATTCCGTTTTCTTGAGTCATAAGAACGTAAACATTCTTAAAATTATTTCCGGTAGCGTAATAATAACCCTTTGCGTCACGGATAATTCTAAGTTCTTTGCCCATGAAGGCGGTGGAGTCTTTAAATTCTTCGGTGTAAAGATTTTTTACGTTTATTTTGAAAGTATAACGAGTTTCCGAAACAAAGCCGAAATCGTCAACTTTAAGAACATTCTCTATGGGCCAACTATAATCAGCGGGCTGGAGAACAATTGAAGAGCATGCGGAAGTGCCAAGTATGATGAGGGAAAGAAAAAACGCTTTTGATTTCATTGCAATTTCCTTTTTTATTTAACAAATAAACATAATGAATTGCGAAATGATTTGTTAGATTTGTTTATAAAATAGTAAGGTTTTGGTGAGATTCATAGGAAAAATTGTAAATCCATGGCGTGGATTAAAGGGAATTCCCAAAAATATTTGGCTCCTATCAGCAGCTACTCTTATAAACCGATCGGGAACAATGGTTCTTCCATTCCTTGCTCTCTATTTTACAAAGGAGATGGGCGTATCGGTATCAGAGGCGGGGTTGAGTTTGGTTGCTTTTGGACTTGGCTCTTTAATCACTGCCCCGTTAGTCGGACGGCTATCGGATCGCTTTGGACCTATTTCGATAATGAAATTGTCATTGTTCACTTCGGGAATAATGTTATTTCTATTCTCATTTATAGATAACTACTATATAGCACTTGGAGTAACTTTTCTATGGTCGGCACTTTCGGAAGCATTTCGTCCCGCTAACTTAACATTTATAAGTAAAGAGACAGACCCATTACAGAGAAAAACAGCATTTGCGCTTAATCGTATAGCCATAAATCTTGGGATGAGTATAGGTCCGGTAATCGGCGGAATATTAGCTTATTACAATTATCATCTTTTATTTTATGTCGATGGAATCACTTCGATATTGGCTTGTGGATTTTTGATAATCTCTCCGTTTGAAAAATTCCATGAAGAAGAGGTGGTGGATCCGAATCAGCTCTCCCCACAGAAAATTTATAAAGACAAAAGATTTATCTATTATATATTGGCATTATTGCCGGTGGAGTTTGTCTTTTTTCAACATCTCGGGGCAGTGCCAATCTATTTTGTAAAAGAGCTTCATTATACAGAAGCTATCTATGGAGTGTTAATGGCAGTTAATACAGGAATAATAATTTTTGTGGAAGTACCATTGAATAGTGCGATGTCTAAGTGGCGCGATAGCTCATCATTGGCTTTGGGGTCATTACTTTGTTCGATTGGGTTCGGTATGATGGCGTTCTCGGCAAATATCTATTATCTAGTTCTATCTATTGTAGTATGGACATTTGGTGAGATGATTTTCTTTCCTTCATCGGCATCATATTTATCAATTATTGCGCCTAAAGATAAGGTCGGCAAATATATGGGATATTATCAGATGAACTTTAGTTTTTCATTAATGTTTGCTCCATGGTTGGGTGCAGTAATATTAGATAGTTACGGAAGTGCCTTCTTATGGGGTAGTACATTTTTTGCTGCAAGCTTTTCGGCATGGCTCTTATACCGACTCAAATGGAAGGAGATACAATTTTAGCTTTTGATTTTAATAAAAGATATGCCGTATTTTTAAGCGGGGTATAATTTAATTAATAAAAAAGGGGTGTACAATGAAGAGAGGTATTAATTTACTTTTAGTATTAGTAGTCTTCTTTAGCTGTTCAAAAATCTTTGCTCAGGAAGATGACCAAGCAATGATGGCGGCATGGATGGAGTTTTTAACACCGACTGAATTTCATGCTGAGATGGCTAAATATTCGGGTGATTACTCTACCGTAAATACAATGTGGATGGGTCCGGGTAAAGAATCGGTTACTGAAAAAGGGGAAGCTAAATTAGAAATGATTCTTGGCGGGAGATACTTAAAGACAGCTCACTTTGGAAGTTTTATGGGAACTCCATTCGAAGGAGTGGGAATTGATGGCTATGATAATGTTACTAAAGAGGTTACAAGTGTTTGGTTTGATAATATGGGGACGGGCACTATGATTATGAAAGGTTCTTGGGATAAAGAAACAGGGAAAGTTAGTTTAACTGGAACAACAACCGATCCTTTATTAAAGGCCACAGCAAACGTAAGAGAAGTAGTTACATATTCGGGAGGCAATAAAGTAATTATAGAAATGTATAATGTCTATAATGGTGTAGAATACAAAAGCATGGAGATGGTGGCTGTAAAGAAATAAATATTAATGGGTGATAAAAATTTATAAAAGCTGCTAATAAGGCAGCTTTTATTATTTCTATTAGTGTAATAAAATTTACATTTTCTATTGACATTGTAATAAATTATCTTTAATCTGTAAGTAAAATTACTACCTTCTATTCACATGAAAGAAATATTACAATGAAAAACAAACGATTGTTAGAAATATTTCTCGACTTAGCCCATATTGACAGTGTCTCTGGTAATGAGAAAGCTGTGTCATTATATATTCAAAACTTTTTAACCAATCTTAGATTATCTCCATACACCGATAATTCTCAATCACAAACCGGTAGCAATACTGGAAATGTAATCTGTAAAATCAATGGAGGAGGAAATCTCCTTCTTTCATCTCATATGGATACCGCACGTTCAACAGCAGGGGTAAAACCTCAATTATTAGATGACCGCATTACATCCGATGGAACGACCGTTCTTGGAGTTGATAATCGAGCAGGAATAGCAATTCTCCTTGCAGCTACTGAACATATTATTAATGACAAAATTGAAACAGAACCTTATACATTAGTATTCCCGGTATGCGAAGAGACTACATTATTCGGTTCTCGTTATATGGAGATCGATAGAGAAATAAAGATGGGTTTCGTATTTGATTCGTATATGAATACAGGGAAATTTATTGCTTCATCATATGGTGCTGCGGGTTATAAAGTTAAAATTAAAGGGAAAGCATCTCATTCAGGAATTGCACCCGAAGCGGGAATAAATGCAATAGTAATTGCAGTTAATGCACTTTCAAAAATTAAAACCGGTAGAATTGATGAAAATACTAATGCTAATGTTGGCTTATTAAAAGGGGGTTCTGCCGTTAATGTAGTTCCTGATAATGTAGAGATTGAAGGAGAGATAAGATCAGTATATAAAGAGAAAGTATTAGAACTTATAGAAGAGACGAAAGAAGAATTTGAAAAAGCTGCTGAAGCATTAGGCGGTAGTGTGGAATTTGTTTGGGTGTGGGATTTTATGCCATTTAAACTGAAAGATGATTCACTTGTTTATCAAAAAGTTAAAAATGCAATTACAAAAAGTGGACTTACTCCTGAAGAAAAATTATCAGCAGGCGGAAGTGATGCCAATTCATATAATGGAAATGGTATTGAAGCAGTAAATCTTGGAATCGGTGCACAAAATCCACATTCCAATGACGAATTTATTCTTTATGAAGACTTTGAAAATGCTTTTAAAATAGCCATCGAGTTAATAAAAAAATGAAAACAATCAAACAGTTATTCGTACTCTTTATATTAATTACATTATCGGTTAATGCACAAGATAAGTCGAAAGGGAATCTATTTATAATCGGAGGTGGTAATAGAGAAGATGCCGTAATGGAGCGTTTTGTTAAACTTGCGGGCGGAACGGATTCCAAAATTGTAATCATCCCGATTGCAAGTGGATATCCTATGGAGGCAGTTGAGCTTCATACTACACAGATGAAAAGAATCGGTTGCAAACATATCGATTTTTTAATTTTCGATAGAGCGACTGCTGACGATCCAGAAAACTTAAAAAAACTTGAAGGAGTAAAAGGGATATTCTTTGGTGGAGGAGATCAAAATATCTTATCGAAAGCATTACTTGGGACTAAACTACTTGATCTTATAAAAAATGTTTACTATTCAGGTGGTGTTGTCGGCGGCACGAGTGCCGGTGCGGCGGTAATGAGCGAAATAATGATCACGGGGGATGAACTTATAAATAAAGATTCTTCTCGCAGTTTTATTACCATTCAAAAGAACAATGTACAAACTGCTGAAGGTTTTGGATTTGTAAAAAACGGAATTATTGATCAACATTTTATTATTCGTAAGAGAGCAAATAGATTAATAAGTGTTTTATTAGAGCATCCTGCACTACTTGGGATTGGAATTGATGAGCAGACAGTAGCAATCATTCGTCCTGATAATAAATTAGAAGCGTATGGCGAAAGCACAATAATGATTTTTGATGCTGCAAAAGCCAAAAACATAAAAACAAATTCCGATGGACTCCTTTCGGCTTCGGATATTAAGATGCATATTCTTCAAAGCGGACAAATATTTGATTTCAAGAAAAGAGCGGTGATTAAATGAATTGGAAGTTAAAAGTCCCCAATACATATATATTGATCTTTTCATTATTGGTAATGATAGCTGCACTTACTTGGGTTGTACCGGGCGGCGAATACCAGCGTGCAGAAGTAAATGGGCGTGAAGTAGTAGTACCAAACTCATTCAAATATATACCGAGTGCACCACAAGGAATTGATGCGCTATTTACCTCACCGATTAAGGGATTTGTAGAAGCGGCTACCATTATTGCCTTTATATTAATTGTCGGTGGGGCATTTAATGTAGTTCAGAAAACAGGTGCTATAAATGAAGGGATTTATAAACTTGTAAAAGCACATGAGAATTCAAAGGCATTAAAGATACTTTTTATTCCTGTACTTATTACAATATTTTCACTCGGCGGGGCTACATTCGGAATGAATGAAGAGATTATTCCATTCGTGCTAATTACCGTACCTATCTGTTTAGCACTTGGTTACGATTCTATTACAGGAGTTGCAATACCATTAGTAGGTGCTCATATCGGATTCGCAAGTGCATTCCTTAATCCTTTCAATGTAGGTATCGCACAAGGTATTGCAGGTGTACCACTTTTCTCGGGAATCGAGTATCGATTAATCGTCTGGTTCTTCGCAAATATGACAGCGGTACTATTTATAGTTTATTACTTAAAAAAAATAAAAAAGAATCCTTCTATCAGTCCGACTTACGAAGCAGATAATGAAAGAAGAAGAACGGAACAATTCGATCTCCTAAAAGGGGGAGAGATAAAAGGGGTTCTGAATTTACGACATAAATTGGTATTAGCTACGTTCGTGGTTTCTTTATTAGTTCTTGTTGTAGGGGTAATAGAATTTAAGTGGTTTATTGAAGAGATAGCAGCACTATTTTTCGTGATGGGAATTGCTGCGGGAATAGTGGGTGGATTAAAGAGTGAAGAATTTGTAAAAGCATTTATTGAAGGGGCGAAAGACTTAGTAGGAACAGCATTGATTATTGCTTTAGCAAGGGCTACACTTGTAATATCACGAGATGCTCATATTATAGATACGTTATTATATTCCTTAGCTCCTTTTGTAGATTCCTCTTCTCCTGTATTTGCATCGCAAAAAATGTTTTTAATTCAGGCAGTAATAAATTTCTTCATTCATTCGGGCAGTGGTCAGGCGGCTTTAACGATGCCGATTATGGCACCGCTTTCTGATATTGTTGGAGTATCGCGTCAGACTTCAATACTAGCGTTTCAATTAGGCGAATTAACAAATATTATAATTCCAACATCGGCTGTAACGATGGGAGCTTTATCTATGGCGCGAGTGCCATGGGAAAAATGGGCTAAATGGGCTCTACCATTGATGATAATTTTATTTTTGCTCGGCTTCGCTTTATTGGTGCCGCCGAATCTTATTAATTGGCAATAACTAAAATAACAAGGAGGCAGGATGAAAAAATTCATTCACTTTTTTTCAT
>JALNXG010000028.1 GCA_023230485.1 Melioribacteraceae bacterium | reverse complement strand
CCCATCTCCCAGAAATTATCCTTCTCATCGAATCGCAAAATATGTTCCTGATTAATATCTGTCTTTGTTTTCCATAGTTCATAAGCTTCATCATCAGTGCGATAGACAGTAGCAAATAAGCGCTCTTTAGGAAGTTTAAATTTTTCGGTCAATATTTCCCATGCCCACATAATTGCTTCTTCTTTATAGTAATCTCCGAATGACCAATTACCGAGCATCTCAAAAAACGTATGGTGATATGTATCGTAACCAACTTCTTCGAGGTCATTATGCTTACCGCTTACACGAATACATTTTTGTGTATCAACAGCACGCTTATAATCTCTCTTACCGGTTCCAAGAAAAACATCTTTGAATTGATTCATACCGGCATTCGTAAAAAGCAGTGTCGGATCATCATAAGGAACTACCGGAGCACTCGGAACTACTTTATGATTTTTTTCTTTAAAAAATTCAAAAAACTCGTTTCTTATTTCGTTCGATCTCATTTTTGCCATACATTTATTATTAAAGTGTGAAAATATACTAAAAACAAGCGGAAACTTTAAAATTATGTACGAATTTTGTAAAGAATTTGTTTATTTTTGCTTTTAATATTAGGTTTGACCGTTCACAATTTAATTCTATAAAATATTGAATAAATACAAAAATTTAAACGACCTTGAATTGATGCAGGAGATAGCACGGTTAGAATCGCGGGCATTGGAAGAATTATACGATCGCTATTCATCACTACTTTACACCGTCATAAAAAAAATCTCTCCTGATGAAGCGACTGCAGAGCAATTGCTTGTGGACCTATTTGTAGTAGTCTGGCAGAAGATAGATCAATTTGATTTTGCTGCCGGTAATGTATATACGTGGCTTGTAACACTCGCACGCAATAAAGCAATTGACAACCTAAGAAGAAATCGCAATTCTAATTTCACCTTAGCACCCTACGATACTGAATATGAAGACTATTTTATTATCCCAACATTTCAGCGAGATATCGATAGTTTGGATTTTGAAACTGTAATGAGCATACGCCCTAAGATGGAAAAGGCACTATCAAAATTAACTGATTCTCAAAAATATGTGCTTCACTTAGCATACTATGAAGGTTTCACCTTTTCCGAAATTTCTCAAAAACTCAATCTACCTTTGGAAACAGTTCGACATAAAATTATGATGGCATTATATAACTTAAGAGATTTTTTAATCAAAGAATAAAATGGCAGAACAAGCAATACATGAAATGATAGCAGCTTTTTCTTGCGGCTGTATGGATAAAGAAAATTTTATTCAATTCAAGGACTATATCCGCTCCGGCGGTCAACTTCCTGAAAATGAATTGAGTGAATTACAAAATATTATTGCTATGGTTCCTGCAATTTTAGATCTTGAAAAACCTGATCCTGTTCTTAAAGAAAAGGTAGCTAAAAAACTCATTAGTCTTCAAGAAGAAATTAAAGCAAAAATTAAAGAAGAGAGAAAAAAGACGCTAACACAGATTGGGGAAATGCCTAATTTTGCAAGCTCAAAATCTTTTGCTACAAAGATACATTATACCGAAGACAATGCGCCTCAGGATAGAGTAACGGTATTTAAAGGTGAACCGACCTATCGACCCGAAGAACCCGCATCACTCCCCGAGCCGACACCCGAACCGGATGAACATAGAGCGACAAATTCTAAGAGTAAAACCATCGGGAGAAGAACTATGCCGCAAATAGGTGATTCACCCCCATCTCTTTTTTCGCCTCAGCATAACACTATGGAATCAAAGAGGAAAGAGATTGATAAACCGACTTCTTCTTCAGTTGTTAGTTGGTTAGCAATACTTCTTTCTCTTGTACTATTTATTATCATCGGCTATTTTAGTTTTTCTTGGACGAACGATCTTAATACAAAAGTCGATTTAATGAGTGAAGAAATAAAATCTTTACGAAGCGAACTAAGAAACAAAGATGAATTTACTCGTGAGAATACTCCAATTTTAGATTTCCTAAAACTTAAAGACCTCATGATTATTGACGTTCCGAATGTAAATCCGAGTTTTGGCGGATACGTTAAATTATATCTTACCTCTGCACAACAAAAAGGGATGTTGGAATTAAATGATCTGCCTGCAATTAAAGGTGATGAAAACTATCAACTTTGGTGGCAGAATAAAGGCAAGTATGTTTCAGCAGCACTTTTCGCCCCGCAAACAGGATCGAAATATATTCCGTTAAATACATTACCCGATTTCTCTTTTAGTAATATTGAATATGTGGTTATTACAAAAGAACCTGCAGCGGGTTCGGAACTACCGACAGGCGAAACAGTTTTCCGATCGGGCAATTTACTCCTTAGTAAAACTCCCCGTAAGTAAAAATAATCCGAGTGCTATTAAAAAGTAGGGATATATTACCGACATTATTCTATCCGTTAATTCTATTATCGATTTAATAGAATTAATATCAAGCAAGAATATAGATGCAATACTGAATGCAATTAGTGAAAGAGAAACAATAAGTAATATTTTTATTTTACTATCATAAATAAAGAGCATAAGCGAAGCACTTCCAAGAATAAAAAGAGAACCTGTAAGATAAATTCCGCGAGTATTTATTAAGTGCGCATTTTCTAATACTAATAAGAATATTCCCGAAAGAAATGTAATCGAAGCCAGAAATATTATTCCTCTATTGCCGAACTTAAATCCATAAAAAATGCTTGAGATTCCATAGACCAAAAATGTAATAGCGGTTATCTCATAAAAGCTTAGATAAAAATTCATAAAAAGATTGGCAATCATAAGAAATCCAAATAAGAATAAGGAGATCGAAACAATTCTTTTCTTATTCATCATTTCTCTCCATACCGAGATCGAGTAGGATATAAATAAGGATTCCGAGTCCAGCCGTAATAAAAGTTATTAAAACAAAAAAAGTTCTAATAATTTCCGGTTTTAGATCGAAGTAATTTGCAAGTCCCCCACAAACCCCTCTTAAGTATTTATTGGATATTGATTTGACGAGACGAACTTTTTCTTCGGGAAAAGTAATCGCTTCCCCTCGATTATTTCTGCTGATTAGTAGTGCAATCGCAATTGCACCAAACGGAATGAAAACATTCCAAGAATATGAGTTTGGATTAAGAACAAAGCTAAGATGGAATTTATTTAGAATTGTATAAAGCCCTGCAAATATTAGCACACCGGCAACAAGCGATTTTATTCTTCCTTCATTAATTTCATTTATTTCTAATTCATTGGATGGAATAAAGATTTTATTAATCGGAAGTATTAATGCAGAGATCAAATAAATTATTAATCCCCAGCCACCAAAGAATACAGAAATTATGGCTGTTATTCTTACAATTAATGGAGAGATATTTAGATAAGTGGCAAAGCCGGCACATGTCCCCGAAATAATAATATCATTATTAGATCTTGCAAATACTTTTCTTGGAGGTATGCTAAATTGATTATTATTTTGCGTTGAATCATCAAGCGAATTAAAATCTATAAAAGAATTGTTGTTATCTTCCATTAGAAAACTTAGAGAAGTTCCAAAGCTCTTTTTTGTGGTTCGCGTGAATTTATTACTCTTCGCTCGGTTACAATTCTATCTATTCTTACATCATGAACATCTGTTTCAATATTTTCGAAGACTTGAAACTCGAAGGCAAGAACTATCTTTGGAGCTCGAATATTTTTTAATAAGTTATCGTAATAGCCGCCGCCATAACCTACTCGCTGACCGAGAATAGAAATTGCCAAAGCGGGGACTATAAATAAATCAATATCAGTCAACTCCTCATCGATACCGACTATCGGCTCGTAGTATCCTTCATTATTTTTAACTATATGATCCCATCCCATAAAATTCGAGCGTTTGAATTTTTTATTCGATCTGCTGAGTTTGGGAATGATTATCGTTTTGCCCCATCCTTCCATATTATCGATTAATTTTCGTGTATCCACTTCACCACTTCTGCTTGCTAGATAAACGAATACAGTTTTTGCATGAACGAAGTCATCTAATTTTAATAATCTTTCAATTATATAATTAGTTTTTGATTTTATTTCGGCAGGAGATAATTCACTCCTTCTTTTCACTGCCATTTTTCTGGCTTCCGATTTCGGTATAAGGGGCTTTAGTTTCATCGCTCTATTATTTTATTAAACGAATATAAAAATTAATCTGAATAATAAAAACAAAATATCCAATTTCTGAATCTTTTTACGATTATTTCTATCTTATATGTAGTTAAAATAATGGGATTAATATGAGCAAAAAAAAAGCTTTTGTAAAACAAGTTCAGGGAATAACATTCGCAGGTAAAGCCGATTCTAATAATTGGGTCATGATGGATGGTCCGGAGAATTTTGGCGGCAGTAATGGTGCTACAAGACCAAAAGAACTTATTTTACTCGCTCTCGGTGGATGCACAGGCAGTGATGTAACAGCTATTCTCCAGAAAAAAAGAATAAAAATCGATGGATTTGAGATTAATCTCGAGGCTGATGTAGCAGAAACTCATCCGCAAGTTTTTACTAAAATTCATCTTGAATATGTTTTCTATGGTAAAGGAATTAATGAGAAAGATGTCGAGAAAGCAATTGACCTTTCACAGACAAAGTATTGCAGCGTTACAGCTATGTTAGAAAAAGCTATGCCCATAACACATTCATTTAGAATTGTAGAACAGGAATAATATTTTTAATATTTTAAAGTGATTACCGACCATCGATATCTTCCTGGGTAATGGTTGGTGATCATTTTTTTATAAACTGATTTGTATTAATATTCCTTATCTGACACAACTTCCTAATTATTTACTTTGATCACCACAAAGTGTATTCCTACATTTAATCTTATATCATACTCCACCCAAACAGAAAGTAAAATAAAAACGAATCTTAATACATAATACTACTATCTCATTAGAACCGGCTTTCTTCATATTTAATTCAAAGTAGAGAGTATCACAAATACTGGAACTATGAGGCTACCCTCAATGTAAAAAAAACATTTCCTCCCTATTTATTTAGTTTACATTATGGGGGAAATTGTGATAATTTAGTCTGATTATTTTATTAAAAGGGGTATAAATGAAAACAAAGTTATTCGTATTATTTTTATTTGCAGCAATTTTAACAAATGCGCAATCAAATAATTTCAGTTTCAGTCCAGAAAAACCTATTCAAGATCAAAAAATTACTGTTAATTATGAAGCAAAAGGCACTTCATTAGAAAAATCAAATGAAATAAAAGCTTATGTATATGAATATGGTAAAGATCTTTATTCCACTTCCGAATATCCGGTTAAATCAAATTCATTTACCGTAACACCATCTGATTCAGCTCTTGGATTATTCATTGTTTTTAAAGAGGGAGAAAAACAAGATAATAATGATGGCAAAGGATATGTAATTCAGCTATCGGGCAAAGATGGAAAACTTCTTCCGGGAGCGGATGCTGCTTTAGCTACAGCTTACGCAATGTGGGTCGCTTATGTTGACTTAGGAAGGGATTACGAAAAAGCAATTTTACTATTTGAAAAAGATTTTGCGGCTAATCCAAATGTTAAAAAGGATTACCTTAGCGGATATTTTAATGCTATAAATGGTAAAGACCCGGCAAAAGCTAAAGATAAAATACACCCTGAATTAGAAAAACTTTCCAAAACATCTAATCTTAATGAAGAACAATATTCTTTATTAGCTAATTGGTATGAGAGAACTAAAGATATTGATAATAGCGCCAAGTATAAAAAATTATTTAACGAGAAATTTCCTAACAACGAATCTGCTATGATGGAAAAATATACTACTTTGCGGAAAACAAATGACCTTGCAGAAAAAACAAAAATAATTACAGAAATTAAAAAAGATTTCTCTCATTATAAAAATTTCCCTTACTTTTTAGCCGACTATACAAAAGCATTGATAGCAAACAAAAAATATCAAGAGACTTATGATTTCTTAGAAGAGAATTATAAACCAGAAATGACAAGTCAATATGGTTCTTTAGCAAATACAATTGTTACAAAAGATACTTTACTTGATCTCGCACAGAAGGTACTTGATTCCGGTGTTGCAAAAGCAAAAACTAATTCAAAGTATATTAGTCCAACAAAACCTCCATATATGACTAATGAAGAATGGTTCCAGAATAATGATTACACTACCGCAGTTATTCTTAGCACTCAAGGTGAGCTATATGAAAAATTGGGTAAACAAGATGAAGCATTGAAAGCTTATACAGAAGCCGTAGAACTAAATAAAGAAGCAGACCCTGAAGTGAATGAGGCTTACGTAAAATTATTAGTCGAACTAAATAAATTCGATAAAGCAAAAACTGAACTTGAAAAATTTATTAAAGAAAGTCATAGCACACCTGCTATGAAAGACTTACTTTCACAAGCATATTCTAAGACCGGTGGTTCGGCTGATAAATTTGATTCTTATTATTCTTTATTAAGAGAAGTAGCAAATACTAAAATGAAAGATGAATTGAAAGAAAAAATGATGAACGACCCGGCTCCGGTATTTACATTGAAGGACTTAGATGGCACGGAAGTTTCACTTGCTTCATTAAAGGGCAAAACTGTGATTGTTGATTTCTGGGCTACATGGTGCGGTCCATGTCTCGCCTCTTTCCCTGCTATGCAGAAAGCTGTTGAGAAATATGCCAAGAACGATAAAGTAAAATTCTTATTCGTTAATACATGGGAAAGAGTAGAAGACAAGATTCAAAATGCAAAGGATTTTATCGTAAAAACTAAATACCCATTCCAAGTATTAATGGATTTAGATAATAGTGTTATTACTTCATACAAAGTATCAGGTATTCCTACTAAATTTATCATCGATAAAAACGGAAATATTCGTTTTAAGAGTGTAGGATATGAAGGCGATGCTGATAAAATGGTAGAAGAAATTTCTGCGATGATTTCGCTGATTGAGTAAGACATAGAGTAATACTTACAGCAAAAAATCAAAATGGCTGATGATATTAAAACCGTCCAAAATTAAGTTATTGGGCGGTTTTTTTATGAAAATCGTACTAAATCACCTCCGTTAAATTTTACATTCAGATATTAAAACCCTATTTTACTTGTAACTAATAAAAACAATTATAGGGTGAATAATGGCTGTAATTAGACCTTTTAGAGCAGTCAGACCTGCTCCGGAAGTAGCACATCTCGTAGCGAGTGTGCCATACGATGTATTGAACAAAGATGAAGCTGCCGATTTAGCAAAAGGAAATCCTCTTTCCTTTTTACGTGTTACTCGTTCCGAAATTGAATGCAAAAACAAAGTGGATGTTTATTCATCTTCGGTTTATGAAAAAGCAAAAGAAAATTTTGAACGCCTCAAAAACGAAGCTCCATTAATTCAAGAAAAAGAACCTCATCTTTATGTTTACCAATTAATTATGGGATCGCAAACTCAAACAGGTATTGCGGCTACTTTCTCTGTCGATGATTACAATAATGACGTAATCAAAAAACATGAAAAGACTCGTAAGTTAAAAGAAGATGACAGAACAAATCATATCATTACGACTAATGCACAGACAGGTCCTGTATTTCTAACATATCACGGAACGGATGTAGTAAATCAAATCGTAGAAGAAACAAAAAAAGATAAACCACTTTATGATTTTACGTCTGCAGATGGAATCCGTCATTCAGTTTGGGCTATGTCAATAGATAATTCTTCAAAGGTTGCTTCATTGATTGCAAAAGTACCTTATCTTTATATTGCTGATGGGCATCATAGAGCCGCAAGCGCAAGCCGTGCTCAAAAAGAAAAATCAAAAATGAATCCGGCACATACCGGCAAAGAAGAATATAATTTCTTTTTGGCTGTTCTATTCCCTGCCGAGCAATTGGCTATTCTTCCTTATAACCGCATAGTTCTTGATTTGAACGATATTACAAAAGATGAACTATTCAATAAGATTCAAGAAAATTTCAGAATTGTAAAAGCAGATTCTCCATCTCCGGCTCAGCCAAAAACATTCTGTTTTTATTATGACAATGAATGGTACGAAATTACACCGAACGAAAACGTAAAGCCGGGTGAAACTCAAGGAGATAATCTTGATGTAAGTATTCTTCATAATTATTTACTTCATCCGATGTTCGGAATAGGTGATCCAAGAACTGATAATAACATTGATTTTATTGGCGGAATCAGAGGTACTGCCGAATTAGAAAAACTTGTAAATGAAGGTAAAGCTCAAATCGCATTTTCATTATATCCTGTTTCGATTGAAGACTTGATAAAGATTTCTGATGCCGGAGAAATAATGCCTCCGAAATCAACTTGGTTTGAACCAAAATTAAGAGATGGATTATTAATACATACAATTTAATAAAGGAATAATAAAATGGAAAAGAGAATTTATAATGTAAGTGCCGGTCCTGCGATACTACCCGAGGAAGTATTATTAGAAGCGCAGAAGGATCTGTTTTCTTATAAAGGAAGCGGAATGTCGGTAATGGAAATGAGCCATCGTGGAAAAATATTCGATGGAATTATTAATGCTGCAAAAGCTGATATGAAAACTTTGCTCGGCATCCCTGATAATTATTCAATACTGTTTTTACAGGGCGGAGCTACTTTACAGTTTTCAATGGTCCCATTAAACTTAATGCCTCCAAATAATAAAGCAGATTATATTTCTACCGGTTCATGGGCAAAGAAAGCTGCAAAGGAAGCAAAGAGAGTAGGGAAAGTAAATATTGCCGCTACAACCGAAGCTGATAATTTTTCACGTATTCCAAAACAATCAGAATTAAAACTTGATGCTGATGCTTCTTATGTTCACTATACATCTAATAATACAATCTACGGAACTGAATGGCACAGTGAACCTGAAGTTGGAAACGTTCCATTAGTTTGCGATGCTTCTTCTGACTTTATGCACAAGAAACTAGATATCACCAAATACGCTTTGATTTATGCAGGTGCACAGAAAAACTTAGGACCTTCCGGCGTTACTTGTGTTATTTTACGCAACGATCTCTTGGAAAGGTCATCAGACGAATTGCACACTTATATGAATTATAAAATTCATGTCGATAACGATTCAATGTATAATACTCCTACTACCTATACAATCTATATAATGGGATTGGTATTCAAATGGTTATTGGGTATGGGCGGATTAGATGTAATGTATAAGAAAAACGTAGAAAAAGCAGGAATACTTTATTCAGCAATCGATGGAAGCGATGGTTACTATCGTGGTACTACGGCAGTTGAAGACCGCTCTTTGATGAATGTAACATATAGACTTCCAAACGAAGAACTAGAAAAGAAGTTTATTGAAGAAGCAAAGAAAGTCGGCTTTGAAGGTCTTAAAGGACATAGATCAGTCGGTGGTATCCGCGCATCTATCTATAATGCTTTCCCACAGCATGGCGTAGAAGCTTTAGTAGATTTTATGAGTCATTTCAAAAAGAATAATTAATTACAACTTACCCCGCTTCGTTAGAAGCGGGGTATTTACTGAAAGGATATTATGAAAAAATTAATCTCATTTTTATTTATTGCACTTATTATTGTTGGATGTTCGAAAGAAAAAAAAGAAATGACTCTAACCTCTGCTGAAGCATTTACATTTACTTTAGATAATGGCTCAGAACTTAATGCTTCCATAATTGCTAAAGATTTTACTAATGCTGAAGCGAATGGTATTTATAGCATTCATCTTCTCTATTCAGTAAATCTGCAAAAACCAAATGGAGAAGTAGCAGTAGATTTCAAAAAAGGAGAATTAAATCAACCGACTCCGGAAGTATTAAAAGATTTTAGAATTGATATCCAAGCAGAATTGGATTCTACTTATGAGAAAGGGACTTACAAATTAATTTTTAATGTAATGGATAAATATTCGGATGAAACTGCAACGGCAGTAAAGGAATTTGAATTAGATTAGTTTTTAAAATTAATAAATAACAGCCGAAAGATAACCCACTACTTCCGAGAAATCTCCTGTTACATCGCCAGAATTGGTTCGGGATAGAATTTTTACGTTTTTGAAATTTTCTTTCTTAGCTGCATTAAGAAGTGCTACTACCGCACCTCCGCCACAAGCTTCGCATTTACCTTCATCGAGTGCTTTCTGCAAACCAATGGGATCATAATCTGCAATATACTTTTCCATAATTGAATCTAATTCATTCGCTGTATCATGAGTATAGAAATGCGATAGGTCCGTACTAGCAATCATTAATATTCCACCATCGGATATTTCGGATAATTTTTCTGCAAGTTCATCTAAATAATTTTTACTCTGATCGCCAATAGTAATCGGCACAATCGAAAACTCATCTAAGATCATCTGCAAAAATGGAATATGGACTTCAATAGCATGTTCTCCTTTATGCCCATTTGTTCCGGCAAAAATAGATTTAGAATTTTCTAATAATTTTGCTCTTATCTCTTCATTAATTTTTACTATGCCGAGAGGAGTTTCATAAGCATCTCCGTTAAATACGCAAATACCCGGAAAATATTCTCTATGACTTGGAGAAATAATAATTACAGTGGAAATATTTTTGCTCTTGATAAGATTATATGCCGTAGCGGCTGTTTTTCCTGAATAAACATATCCTGCATGAGGAACGATCAATCCAAAAATTCTTTTTGAAATATCGAAGTCACTCTTTGCGAGATTGAGCATTAATTTAATTTCGTTTTCGAGCTGCACTTTTTCGCGGGGATAAAATGTCCCCGATACCGCCGGTTTTCTAATCGAATTCATTTGTTCCTCCCTTTCATTTAAGAGAATAATTCATTTTCAGAAAATACTTCCGCAGTAAAAAGGTCAATATTAAGCTGTTTATTTCGCCATGAGTTTTTTGGCAGTCCTGCCTTTTGACAGATAGCATCCAGATATTCTTCTTTATTCATCTCATGTTCTATCGGTACTTGAGGCAGTAATAGTCCTCTTTTCCCCTTTTCATTTAGAATCAGCCCATGCACTCCCAATTCAATCTCATCATAGCTTTTCATCGGAAATGGAGGCGATAAAACTGAAATTTCTAACCGGACATCTTTCAATTCATCTGAAGAAAGCGAGGGGAATCGTGGGTCTTCAAAAGCGGCTTCGATAGCGACTTCATGAACCGTTTTATATAATTCTTGATCCGAAACTATAAAACCGATACATCCGCGCAATTGGTTCTTAATTGTAAGAGTAACAAAAGCACCGGCTTTAAGCGAAAAATTAGGAATTGAACTAAAGTCAGTGAAATGAAATTTAGTCCCTAATAACTGCGATTCTATTGATTCGCGCGCTATGCTTAATAAAAGTTTCTTCTCTTCAATTGAAAATGTCATACAATTTTTTTTACTATCAACTCCGTTTTTTCTTTTAATAGATAAAGATAATTACGATGTACGAAGAATGAACCCGGAACATTTGCCTTAGCATTCGCATTAAGGACTTCTTCATAAATAATCTTATTATTCTCTCTACTAAATGCTATGAATTTATTCTGTAAAAATCCATTAACATTTTTTTTATGGAAATTCAGTAGTATCAAATCATCGTAGAGTAAATATTCAATATCTCCTTCGACTTCTTCTTCATGAGTTATATTAATATAAAAAATTTCAGGAATACCGATTCCCGTTAATATATCGGGGAACTTAAATTCATTGGAATATTTTTCTTTTTCTGATTTTTCGTACCGCTCATTAATCTTGCTATAATCGCTTCCAAAATTTTCAACTATCTTCCCGGTGAAATAATCAAGAGCTACAAAATCTCTTTCCTCAAATTTTTGGAAATAACAGTAGATTCTATTTTCATAAGCGAATAGAAACGAATATTTTAATTCACTCCATAAAGTTTTTTGAGTCAGAAGATCGATAGCAATAATCTCTTTATGACCGGGCATATCGGGTTTGGTAAATTTATGGAGATACATAATATCTCCAATCATCGCCTCTATACCAATCCAATATTTTTCTTCGAACTGGAAATCCTTGAAAATTACTTTCTTTGTATTGGGATCGATACACGAGAAGAAAGCTTCTTTCGTATCAATATCTCTCGAATCGACTATTAATTTACCGAGGGGCGTAATGAGCACTCGGAAAATTTGCCGCCCCGGTTTTATGCTAAAATGTTTTTTTATCTTCATTCTTATAATGGTTTAAACTGCGCCGTGAAATGCCTTAACATTGGCGCTTCATAAGTTATCTCCATTCCTTTCATTTTGCTTCTGTTCTTAAATGATTCAATACATACTTCCGCTACATAATCGATATGACTTTGAGTATAAACTCTTCTTGGAATTGCAAGGCGGACAAGCTCCATCATAGCGGGAATAAAATCGCTGGTTAATTTATCAATTCTTCCAAACATTACACTTCCGATTTCGCATGCACGTATTCCACCCTCTAAATAAAGGTCGCAAGCGATTGCTTGTCCCGGATATTGATGAGCGGGAACGTCCGGAAGAAATCTTTTTGCATCAATATAAATTGCATGTCCTCCCGGTGGCTCGATAATCGGAATACCATTTGCGACTAATTTCTCTCCAAGATATGCAGTACTTCTGATTCTATATTGAAGGTAGCTTTCCTCGACAACTTCTTCCAAGCCCTGCGCCACTGCTTCTAAATCTCTTCCGGCTAATCCACCATAAGTAGGGAAGCCTTCAGTTACAATTAAAAGATTCCTGCACTTGGTTGCAATCTCTTCATTATTAAGTGATAAGAAACCACCAATATTCACTAATGCATCTTTCTTAGCTGACATTGTAGCGCCATCAGAATATGAAAACATTTCTTGGCAAATTTCTAATACCGATTTATTCTCGTATCCTTTTTCTCTTATCTTAATAAAATATGCATTCTCTGCAAATCTACAAGCGTCAAGGAATAAGGGTAGGTCATATTTTTTACAAACTGATTTTACATCTTTAATATTTTGCATCGAAACGGGCTGACCGCCACCTGAATTATTCGTTACCGTTATCATTACGAAAGGAATATTTTCTTTACCCCTTTCTTTAATGAATTTTTCTAATGCTTCTACATCCATATTGCCTTTGAAATCAGCTTTAATTTCGGGATGCTTACCAATTTCATTTAATAAATCAAAAGCTTCTGCACCTGTAAATTCAATATTGGCGCGGGTTGTATCGAAGTGAGTATTATTCGGATAAAATTTCCCTTCACCGCCTGTAATAGAAAAAATTATCTTCTCTGCTGCACGTCCTTGATGTGTAGGGATTATAAACTCGTGTCCTGTAATTTTTTTTACTGCCGCTTCAAAACGGAAATAACTTTTTGATCCTGCGTACGATTCGTCTCCATCCATAATTCCAGCCCATTGACGTGAACTCATTGCTGATGTTCCGCTATCTGTTAATAGATCAATCAATACATCATCACCATGAATCATAAATGGATTATAACCTGCTTTCTTTAAAATTGCTTTTCTTTCCTCTCTAGTTGTGAATTTAATCGGCTCTACTGATTTAATTTTGAAAGGTTCAATAATTGTTTTCATTTTCTCTCCAGAAATAATTTCATTAACAAAATTTACAATATATATTACAATTTTTCTTAACTTAGTGAAATAAAACCAATCAAAATTAGGAGTAGTAAATGAGCGACCTCGAAAATCCTAAATTTTCAGAAGTAGAAGATGTAATGGAAGAAACAGACGAGACTTTGAATCACACTGATAAGTTAGTTGGAGTATTCACTGAACCAAGTAATCTCTTCCAAAGAATGTCCACAATGTCTCCAAAAACAACCGATTGGATAATCCCGCTATTGATTTTAATCGTGGCAGCTTCATTATCTAATTTTATTATGATGAGTAATCCCGTCATCAAGCACAACATGGTTGAAAAGCAGATGACTGAGATCGAAAAACAGTTCGATCAAATGGTTAAAGAAGGCAAAATGACAGAAGAAGTAAAAAATCAACAGCTTGATGCTATTCAAGAAAGAATGAGCGAAGGGGCAGGAATGCAAGCGGTATTTACCGTCATTGGAATTTTTATTATTATGTTCGTTTCATTCTTTGTAATTTCAGGTGTTTTTTTCCTCATTATAAAATTTTTGCTCGGAGGGGATGGTACTTACAAAGTTGCTATGTCAGCTTATGGTCTCCCATATTATATTATTGTAGTACAGATAGTCGCAATGGTAATATTAGCTTTAGTTACAGACCGATTTTTTGCTTCCACAAGTGTTGCTTCAATAATGGGTTTGGATGTTAATTCACTTCCTAATTGGTTATTATCTAAATTAGATGTTTTCTCAATTTGGTTCTATGCAATCATAAGTATAGGTTTTGCAAAGATGTTTAAAGCAAAAAGTGTCGTTCCTTATTTTGCAACTGTATTTGGATTGTGGCTTGGATTCGGGTTGGTCATGTTTTACTTAGCTCAATCATTCCCATTCCTAAAAGCATTCGCAGGTAATTAAATTTTTAAAGTGGTATCAAGTAACTTAATTGCTTGATACCACTTTTTATATTTTTTATACTTAATAAAAAATTTCTCTTTTTAATTCTTTTACTTCTCCCGGGTTCATATCTGCGAGTAAAATATTCCCGATTCTAATCCGAACTAAACGAAGAGTAGGGCAACCGATAGCGGCGGTCATTTTTCTTACTTGTCTATTTCTACCTTCAATAAGAGTTACACTCAGCCAGCAATCAGGTATCGATTTGCGTTCTCTAATAGGCGGGATGCGTGGTTCAAATTTAGGTGGCTCAATTATTTTTATTTTTGCTGGCAGAGTCCGCTTCCCTTCTATAATTATTCCTTGACTAAATTCGATTAGTTTTTGAGGAGCCGGAATATTTTCCACCTGAACATAATATTCTTTCTCTTCTTTGCTGCTTGGATTCAACATTCTGTCATTTAGTTTTTTATCATCTGATAAAATTAATAGTCCTTCACTATCCATATCCAATCTGCCTATCGGATAAACATCTTTAGGAAAATTATTTAAATCGGCTAAGGTTCTTCTCCCATCTTTATCACTAAATTGAGAAAGCACTCCATATGGTTTATAGATTTTATAGTAGTGCATATTATATAATAGATTGCGGATCGATATCGATTATTAATCGTGAATCTTTGAATTTCGTTTTTTGATTAAATGTGATAAAAGTATTCATCACAGCTTCTCTTAAATTTTTCCCACTCGGATCTTTAGTCCTAAGACTTTTTACAAGTATTTGAAAACGGTAGAAACCTTTTATTTTATATATGATTGCTTCTGCCGGAGGAGAGATTTTTAATTTATTCTCATATTTCTTTAGATAGCTATGAAATTCAACGATTGCAGATTTCGCTCTTCTTTCATCTTCATCTTTTATTTCTATTAATGCGAGTCGTGAGAAAGGAGGATAATCTCCACTGCTTCTTAATTCAATCTCCTTTTCATAAAATCCTGCATAGTCATTTTCTAGAACTTTCTGAAGTACGAAGTGTTTATGATTAACGGTTTGAATAAGAACCTGACCGCTAATAGCACTTCTTCCTGCACGTCCAGATACTTGAGTTAATAATTGGAATGTTCTTTCATCTGCCCTGAAATCGGGAAGCCATAAAGAGGTCTCAGCTGAAACCACACCAACTAATGTAACATTAGAAAAATCTAGTCCTTTTGAAACCATCTGAGTACCAACGAGTATATCGATATTCCCTTTTCTAAATTCATTCAGTATTTCGCTTAATGAACCTTTTTTGCTAATTGAATCAGAATCGATTCTTTGAATCTTTGCATTAGGGAAATAGTATTCTAATTCGTCTTCAACTCTTTGAGTACCTGTACCGGAAAATTTTATATTAATAGATCCGCATGTAGGACATGCTTGCGGAGCTTGCTGAGCTGATCCGCAGTAATGGCATTGCAATGTATTAGTGCGGATATGATAAACCATAGCCACCGAGCAATCCCTGCATTGAACAATTTCACCGCAATCATTACAAAAAATTTGAGTGGCAAATCCGCGCCTATTTTGAAGAATTATTACATTCTCTTTTTTCTTAAGCTTATCACCTATCGCATCCAAAAATGTAGTAGAAAAAATACCTTCTACACGTTTATGTTTTTTCTCGATAGTTAAGTCAATCAAACTAATCTTAGGCAATTTAGCATTATCAACTCTTTCGGGCAGTTCTATTAATTTATATTTTCCGCTTTTTGCGTTGTACATACTTTCTACTGATGGTGTGGCAGAACCGAGCAACACAGGACATGAAGAAAATTTAGCCCTAACAATCGCCGCATCACGTGCATTATATTTCGGAGTTACATCCTGCTGTTTGTAACTTTGATCATGTTCTTCATCGACTATAATGATTCCAGGATTTTTTAAAGGGGCAAAAAGTGCCGAGCGAGGTCCAATTACAATCTTATATTTTCCACTTATAATACCGCGCCATGAATCATACCTTTCTCCTAATCCCAGACGGCTATGTATTACGGTTACTAATTCTTTAAATACATTAATAAATCGAGAAGTGATTTGCGGTGTGAGAGAAATTTCAGGCACTAGAATAATTATATCCTGGCCCTGCTCTATCGCTTTTTTTGCCAGGTCAATATAAACTTGAGTCTTACCGCTGCCTGTAATTCCATGCAGTAGATAGACTTCAAATTCCTTCTTCTCAATTTTATTGCCCACTTCCTTAACAATCTTTTTCTGATCAGGAGTAAGGATTATATCCTTAAGTTCTTCGTTATACGATTCAAAAAATACTCTATCAATCTCTTTATTGAATATTTTTACTAACCCCTTCTTCTCAAGTGATGAGAGGGAAGAATGATTGCTTTTAGTTTTTTCGATGAGCTCGGACATCATTATTTCAGGTAGTTTAGATGAAACAAGTTCCATAATTATTGCTAACTGTTTGGGAGAACGATTTTCGATCTCAGGTATGAAATCAAAAGTTTCATCATTTGATTTTGCTAACGATACAAATTTCTGAGTCTTTACTTTTACCTTTGCATTTTCTACTTCATCGACTATTGTTACAGCCCCGATTTTTTGGAGCGATCTTAAAGATGAATAGATGTTTTTATTCTTAAGCTCTTTTTGTAGTTGGGAAATGGTGTGAACTTCTTTTTCAGCGAGTTTGGCTAATAGTTTAGCTTGTTTACTGCTTTTCTTTTTATGCTCGGTATATAATTTATAGCAATAGTCTTGGTCAGCGGCAATTTTCTTTTTTGATTCTACATCACTTCCATAAGGAACAGAATTTTTTAATGCCTCTCCGAGTGAACTGATATAATATTCCGAAATCCATTCATAAAATTTGAGCGATTCGCTATCGAAGATAGGTAATTCATCAAGTACATCTCTAATCGGTTTGATCGTTTCTTTTATGTCGGTGGTTTTAGTAAGAGCTACAACAAATCCAGTAAGTACCCTTTTCCCGAAAGGTACAACAACTCTAACGCCAACTTGAACCAAATTATCAAGCTCCGGCGGTATTGAATAAGTAAAATTATTCCTAAAACTTAAGGGGAAAACTACTTGTGCGTACATAATCCTAACTATTTTAAGCAAATATAAGAAAAGCTTTTTTATTGAATTTGATTATTTTGTGAGATAACTTATTATATCAAATAATATCAAATAATATCAATAAATCAAAAGAGGGGAAAATATGACTAAACGTCTTTTATTAATTTTGCTTGCCGTTGTTTTTACTGCTTCAATTATAAATGCTGAAGGTGAAGAAAAATATGGAAAGGATCTTACACTGAAAGAACAAACCAAAATCGTAAAAATTCTTCATCATTCAAAAGAGTACGAGGGTAAGACAGTTCAGATTACCGGCAAAATTGTAAAAGTCTGCGAACATGCGGGATGCTGGATTGACGTTCAAGGCGACAAAGAAGATCAGATTATCAAAGTGAAAGTAGATGATGGTGTAATCGTATTTCCAAAAGACGCCATAGGTAAAACAGTTGTTGCCGAAGGTGTTGTTTATAAAGTTGAAGCTAATGATGAAGAAGAAATGGAACACGAAGCTTCAGAATCAGCCGGAACTCTTAATGTCGAAATGGAAAAAGTAGTTAAAAAAGAAGTCATAAAAAAAGATACTGATAAAAAAGAAATTGTAACGACTACTGAAGAAGAGCATTCTCACGCCGAAGGTGAAACCTGTTCACCGGCTGGTAATTATCAAATTAAAGGTACAGGGGCAATAATTAAATAAAGGAGCGTTATGAAATTAAAATTATTTGTTAGTTTATTTATCTTCTTATTATCGACTCAATTATTTTCTCAAAAACTTAATCAAGTAGAAATTAAGTATCAAAAATTCGTACTCGATAATGGACTTACACTTATCGTTCACGAAGATAGCAAAGCTCCAATCGTAGCACTCAATATCTGGTATCATGTCGGCTCAAAAAATGAGAAATCGGGTAAGACTGGTTTCGCTCACCTATTCGAACATCTTATGTTCAATGGCAGCGAAAATTATGACAATGATTATTTTCAGATAATGGAGCAAGTCGGGTCTACTGACTTAAATGGTACCACCAATAATGACCGTACAAATTATTTTGAAAATGTTCCTACATCTGCATTTGATTTAGCATTATGGATGGAATCTGATCGTATGGGACATATGATCGGAGCTATTACACAAGGCAAATTAGATGAACAGCGTGGAGTAGTTCAAAATGAAAAACGTCAAGGTGAAAACGATCCTTATGCTATCGCTGAAGAAATTATCACTACAAATTGCTATCCTAAAGGGCATCCATATTCATGGACAGTAATCGGCTCAATGGACGACCTGAACGCCGCTTCATTGGATGACGTTAAGGAATGGTTCAAAACTTATTACGGTGCTGCTAATGCAGTTCTTGTTGTTGCCGGTGATGTAAAAGCTGATGACGTAAAGATCAAAGTAGAAAAATACTTCGGTGATATTCCTCCCGGACCTCCACTCACAAAACCTGAAATGAATGTTGCTAAGATGGTCGGAAGCAAAAGAGTTGTAGCAGAAGACCGAGTACCTCAATCACGTCTTTATAAAATCTGGAATGTCCCTCAATGGGGCAGTAAAGAATTAGCTCATCTCGATTTATTAACTGATATTCTATCGAGTGGAAAAATTTCACGCCTAAATAAAAGATTAGTTTATACAGATCAGATATGTACTAATGTTTCGGTGTATTATAGCTCAGGTGAGATCGGAAGTCAGTTCAATATCGTTGCTGACGTTAAACCGGGAATACCTGTTTCGGCAGTAGAAAAAGTCATTGATGAAGAGATGGCAAAAATCCTTAAAGATGGAGTTACACAAAAAGAATTAGATAGAGTTAAAACAACTTACTTTGCTAATTTTATTCGTGGCGTTGAAAGGATCGGTGGGTTCGGTGGTAAGTCTGATATCTTAGCTCAAAGCGAAGTATATGGCGGAAGCCCGGATTATTACCATTCTTATAATGGCTATATCGAAAGTACAACTCCAGCAGATATTAAAGCGGCAGCAAATAAATGGCTCACCGATGGTGAATTTGTTCTTGAAATAAATCCATATCCAAGTTATAAACCGATGGCAGTCGGTGCCGATCGATCAAAACTTCCTGATACCGGAACTCCTCCGGATGCAAAATTCCCGACGGTTCAGAAGACTGAACTTTCTAATGGTCTCAAAGTATATGTAGCAGAAAGAAAATCAGTACCGGTAGTTAATTTTTCATTATTAGTTGATGCTGGATTTGCGGCGGATCAAAATGGCATTCCTGGCACTGCAGGCTTAGCAATGTCAATGATGGATGAAGGTACAAAAACTAAAAATGCTTTGCAGATTACAGAAGAGCTTCAAAATCTTGGTGCTACTCTAAATACTTCCGCCAATCTTGATATGGCTACTGTATCTTTATCAGCATTAAAAAGTAATCTCGATCCTTCTTTAGCGATTTTTTCAGATGTGGTATTAAATCCATCATTCCCAGAAAATGAATTAGAGAGACTTCGTAAAGAAAAGATGATTCAGATTCAGCAGGAAAAAGCATCACCTATGCAAATGGGATTACGAGTAGTGCCTCATTTACTTTATGGTGAAGGTCATGCTTATGGACTTCCTTTCAGCGGTTCGGGTTATGAATCTACTATTATGAAGATTACTAAAAGCGATTTAGAAAAATTCCATGGTACATGGTTTAAGCCGAATAATTCTGCAATCGTTGTAGTTGGTGATATTACTTTAGATGAAGCAAAAACAAAACTCGAAAAACTATTTAAAGGTTGGAAATCGGGCGATGTACCGGGCAAGAATATAGGCGAAGTATCGCTTCCTTTGAAATCGGTAATTTATTTAATGGATCGTCCCGGCTCACAATCATCAATTATCTTCGGTGCTCAAGTAGCTCCTCCTTCGGGTGATAAAGAGAATATCGCAATCGAAGCAATGAATGATATTATCGGAGGTACTTTTACATCACGAATTAATATGAATCTTCGCGAAGCTAAACATTGGTCGTATGGATCGGGCAGTTTTATTAGCGGTGCTAAAGGTCAAAGACCATATTTCTTTTATGGTTTAGTTCAAACCGATAAAACGAGCGAATCAGTAGCGGAAATACTTCGTGAAACGACTGAATATATTACCACCAAGCCGGCTACCGAAGAAGAGTTTAATAAAACAGTTAAACAAAGTGTATTATCGCTTCCTGGTACATGGGAAACCAACGGGGCAGTTGCCGCATCACTTTCTAATGTTGTAAGATATAATCTTGATGATAATTATTATGTTACATATCCTGCACAGATCAAAAATCTTACGCTTGATGAAATCCGTACTACTGCTGCAAGAGTAATAAAACCAAATAATTTGGTTTGGATAGTTGTAGGTGATAAATCAAAATATGAAGAGGGAATCAAAAAACTCGGTTACGATGTTAAATATATCGATGGCGATGGAAAAGTGATTAATTAAGATTTATCATTAAAGTAGAAATTTTCATCTCACGATTTGAATTGTATTTCTATTTGTATTTCTCATATAAAAAGCCCCGCTGATGCGGGGTTTTTTTATATTATCACTACTGTTTGTTTTTCGCTCGTTTTTTATTCCTCCTATGGTCATTTGATACTATTTAATCAGGATCATCTTTCTTATTTGAGTGAAATCGTTTGTAATTAGCCGGTAGAAATATAATTCAGACTTTTAATAATCATAAAGCCGAAAGAATATTAGCTCGCCATATTTTTAATTTCGTTTCAAATGGCATTCGTGCATGCGCGGGACTCGTACTCGGAAGTTTTGTGTAAATTATATCCGCATCTCTTAATAGATGCTTATTAAATAATTTTTCTACCGTACCGCCATTAAATAAAATATGCGTAATAGTATTGTATTCATTTAGAAATGAAAAAAAATCGTTCGGTATTTCCCCTTTGATATTCTGATCTAAGCTTCCGCTCCTTTCACAATTCTCAAGCACATCCCAAAGAGCAACATGATTTTTAAGAAGTACTTCCACTCGCTTTTCGTAAGTGAGAGTTTCCGGTTCGCTAAAGATATTCATCATAATTTTCCAGAATTTATTCTGTGGATGAGCATAATACTCATTCATCGCAAGAGAGCGTTCGCCCGGCATTGAACCAAGTATAAGTATTTTAGAATTCTTATTTACAATGGGCGGGAATGAATATTTTTCAAGTTTTTCTTCCTATCTATTTTCTTCAAAAATAGCAAATTATGGGTTAAGTTTTAGAATCCCGCTTAATATTAGATTGTCTTTCAAATCACAAAATTTAATTAAGATATCATGTCCCAATAGAATCAGACTTTTTGCTCTTGTTTCTTTGAAATGATACTTATATTTTAGTTGATGTTATTTAATTAATTTAATGGAGATGTAGAAATGGTTGTAATTACTGACGAATGCATAAATTGCTCTGCATGCGTTGACGAATGTGAAAATTCTGCCATCTATAACGCAGGTGAAGAATATCAGTTAAACGGCACAACACATGCCCCAATTTCAGAAGACTATACTTTTATCGTTCCTGAATTATGTACTGATTGCAAATCTTGCATAGATGTATGCGCTGTTGGTGCTATTGTCGAACAATGATATAAATTGTTTTCATGAAAAGGCCGGTTATTATACCGGCTTTTTTATTTTAAAATAGAGACTACCTTAGGATGCAAAAATTTATTTGATGCAATAATGCTATTCCCCTTTACCGGATCGCCACCATTATAATCTGTTATCATACCACCAGCACCTCTAATAATCGGAATCAATGCCATTAAATCCCACACACTCATCATCGGATCAATCATAATATCCGCATATCCGGTAGCAACGAGGTAATAACCATAGCAATCACCCCAATTGCGGTAAAGCTTGCAATTATCAATCAATTTATCAAACTTTTCTTTATCCTGATATTGCTCGATATTTTTATGGTCTGTTGTTAGCAATACTGCATCGGATAAATTTTCATACTCTCTTACGTTTACCTTGTTTTCATTAAGAAGAGCCGATTCATTATCACCTAACAAGAACTCATTTAATATAGGTTGATTAACCACACCAAGAATCGGTTCGCCATTTTTTGTTAGTGCTATCATAGTACCAAAGGTAACAGTACCACAGATAAAACTTTTAGTACCATCAATTGGGTCGAGCACCCATTGGTATTCAGAATCGGGATTATGCTTTCCAAATTCTTCGCCAATAATTCCATGACAGGGAAATTCTTTCATTATTAATTCACGCATTCTCTCTTCCGATCTTTTATCTGCAATAGTAACAGGCGATTCATCACTCTTGCTTTCATACGCAATATGTGTCCTAAAATATTTTTTAATTATCGCACCGCTTTCATCAGCAAGCAATCGGGAAAATTTCTTAAACTCATTTAGTTCATTCATAATATTCTCTAAGCTAGTTTATAAATTACTATTGGATTCTCATGCCCTTTAACCAAAACCGGACCAATGTATTCGATTGAAAGTGAAGCAGTATCAATTTCTTTTAGAACCCGTTCCGAGATTAATAATTGGGCTTTATATTCTTTTGTCAGTCCTTCAATCCTCGAAGCAAGTACTACGGGAATACCCGAAATTGAATACTGTTTACGAATTGAAGTACCAACATTTCCTGCCACGACTTCACCGGGATGAAGTCCGATTCCGATCTCTGTAACAGGTATTTCGCCATTATCATTTTTTTGTTTAATCGTGGAGATAATTTCCAATGCTGCATTCACTGCATTTTGAGTGTCATTGCCTCTGCTAAGTGGAGCCCCAAAAGTCGCCAAATATCCATCGCCGAGAAATTGATTTATTACACCTCCATTTCTACTAATAATTTCAATCATAAATCCAAAGACTTGGTTCTGATATCTAATTATCTCTTCCGGCTCTTTATTCTCTGCGAATTGAGTAAAACCCCTTATATCGAGAAACATAATACAGACGAATTTTCTTTTACTTTCAAGTTCCCCTGAGTTGCCAACTAGTTCTTCCACAATTTCTTTCGATATCTGCTGATCAAATAAGTTTATTACTCTATTTCTTTCTAAAAGAGTTAGGAAAGTATTTCTTATCTGTCTTTTTAATTGTTCCCCTACAAAACCGGCAGCTACGCCTGCGACTAATATCATCCCCGCTTTACCCACATACATAAGATAATTTGTAAAAATCGGATCGGTTATAGGAAGTGTATTATATTTAATTGCATAAGAAGAAAAAGCAAGATATTCGATTGCAGATACAGCTCCAGCAAATAATGAAATACGGTAGTCTAAACTCAATGTGGTTAACGCAATAAAAATAAAATAAAGTAATATGAGAGGAGAGATACTCAGATAAAATGATTTCGTATAAAAAGAGAAAACCATAATTAGTAACGTGGGGACGCTAGTTTCAAAAAGTACCGAACTATATCTGGCAATAACAGCCCTTTTGCTATTGAGCTTTTCGAACTGATTACCAGAGCGTCTCAGTACTTTGCTAATGGTTACTTCCCGAGCGATAAATATTAATATAATTAATACTGTAAGATAGTATGGCGTAAAATCTGTTACGAACGTAAGGAGTGAATCGTGAGAGAAAACAACAACCATTAAAAAAAATATTAAAAGTAAACTAGCAACTATTACGAAAAGCTTAGCTCTAATTGATTCGCTTTTTATTATTTCTTTTTTAAGAAGTTCATCGAGTAACTTTGCTTCTTCATTATTTAGTGAATCTAGTTTTACTTCCATATTTTTATATATTAGATTTTAAAAATTATTCAAAACAGGATTTACAAAATAATGAATATTTTTCCAGTTACGGAAAAAAACTTACAATCAGCAGCAAAATTAATAAATGCAGGTGAACTTGTAATTTTTCCCACTGAAACCGTTTATGGGATTGGTGCTGATGGATTCAATCCTATCGCTGTATCCAAAATTTTTGAAGCAAAAAAAAGACCGACTTTTAATCCCCTTATTCTTCATATATCCGACTATAAGATGCTGGATTTAATTTCTAATGATAATACTGAATTAATTAAGAGGATCACGAATAAATACTGGCCAGGACCACTTACGATTGTATTAAAGAGAAATAAGATTGTCCCCGATATGGTAACAGCAGGAAATGAAACTGTGGCATTAAGAATGCCCAGCCACCCTGCAGCACTTAAACTAATTGAATTAGCCGGTGTGCCAATAGCCGCTCCAAGTGCTAATTCATTTAATAGATTAAGTCCAACTAAAGCTAATCATATCTCTGATGAGCTGTCTTCTAAAGTAAAAATGATTTTAGACGGCGGGAAATCAGAAATTGGCGTGGAATCAACTATTATCCGAATTGAAAATGATGGGATTACTTTATTACGCCCGGGGGGTATAACTTTAGAAGATTTGAAGTCTGTTATTGAAAATGTAAGAGTAGATACATCAGTTAAATTAAAACCTGATTCTCCCGGTCAGCTTGAATTCCACTATGCTCCCGATAAACCGATTTTCTTTATCACTAAAGACTTATTAAATAAAATCGATAATAAACGAGTGGGAGGACTCTTTTTTTTAGAGAATAAAACTGGTTTCCCTTTTATTAAAGAATATATTCTATCACCTAATGGAGATTTAAGAGAAGCTGCGGCTAATCTTTTCTCAATGTTATATAAATTAGAAAACGATCCCGATATCGATATTATCGCCGCCGAAAAGATCGAAGAATTAGGTCTTGGAATTGCAATAATGGATCGATTAAAAAAGGCAGTAAATAAATTTAAATTTTACCAAATATGATTACTAATAAAATTACAGACTTGGATGTTTTATTACAAACATTAAATTATGTTAATGATGCAGTGAGCATAACCGATATCAACGATAAGATAATTTTTGTAAACAAAGCATTCCTCGATCTATATGGATATACCTTAGATGAGGTAACGAACAGGACTTTCGATTTTGTCGGTTCGGAAAAGAATAACCCTGAACTAATGCGCTCAATAATTCAATCTACAATCGATGGAGGTTGGGAAGGAAGACTTTATAATACGACAAAAAATAAAAAGGAAATCTTAATTTATCTTAAAACTTTCTCGATTAAAGATAAGGATGGTAAGCTTTTTTTAGTCGGTATCACAGAAGATATTACAGCGGATGTTCAAAAAGATGCATCTCTTAAAGAAGCACAGGATCGTTATAGAAATATCTTTTTAGAGCTGAATGATGCGGTTTATGAAAGCACAATGGATGGAAAATTTATTGAGATGAATCCTGCCGGAGTTGAAATCCTAGGTTTAGATTCTGATTCAGATGCAGGAAAAATTTCTATATCCGAAAAATTTTATAATTCCCCTGAAGATAGGAAACTATTTTTAGAGAAACTAAAGAGTGAAGGATCAATTCAAAATTATGAAATTCATTTTACGAATCTAAAAGGGGAAGCAATAACTGCACTTAATTCTGCAAATTTAATAAAAAAACCAAATGGTGAATATATTGTCCGCGGAATTGTAAGAGATATAACGGAATTAAAAGTAACAGAAAATAAATTAAAATCTCTTATTAATGAATTAGAAGATGTTAATAAAAAACTTAATAACCTGAATGCATCAAAAGATAAATTCTTTTCTATAATATCTCACGATCTTAGAAGCCCCTTTAGCGCGATATTTAGTTTTTCTGAATTTCTAAAAGATGATATAAATGAATTAACGAAAGAAGAGACTGCACTATTTGCAGAAAAGATTTATGAAGCCGCACAGAATGTTTTTGCGCTCCTTGAAAATCTCCTTACATGGAGCAGAATTCAATCAGGAAAAATGAAATATGAACCGGCTCATTTTTCTCTTAATACACGAGTAAATCAAATAATAAAACTATTCGAGCATAATGCTGAGAATAAAGGGATAAAACTAGTTAATAAAATGAGTGGTAATACTATTGCCTTCGCCGATGAAGATATGATTAGTTCGGTACTTCAAAACTTAATTTCGAATTCTCTAAAATTTACTAATGCCGGTGATGAAGTATTAATTACTAATATAAATTATGATGATCGTCTAGAAATTTCAGTTAGCGATACAGGCATCGGAATCAAACAAGATGATATCGATAGATTATTTCGAATTGATATTAATCATTCTACTTATGGAACTAATCAAGAGAAAGGAAGCGGATTAGGTCTTATCTTATGCAAGGAGATGGTTGAAAAAAATAATGGAAGGATTTGGGTGGAAAGTGAATTTGGGAAAAGCACTTCTTTCAAGATTACACTCCCACGAGATGAAATAATAAACCTCTCGTCAAACGATCAAGTTTCATAGCTTCACTCGATAATTCATTCTCCGAGTAATTTTTAGAACCAACCACTCAAAAGTTTCAGCTAAATTTTGTTTTACTTATCTAATTAATATGGGAAATTCTTTTTGTGAATCCATCAATCATTGATTATGATTCAGCATTAAATAAAAATGCAGCATTCTCTTGATTTTATATTCGTAACGCATAGCTTATTCTTTCTCTAAATAGACTCTTTATTCAACTGCTTAATCGCCTCTTTAAGAAATCCTGGTAAAACATTTTTTCGTGTTGATTTAATTCCTTCATCACTTTCGCAAAGATTTAGCATTTCATTATACCTTTCTTCACCATATTTAGAAACCACGTGCTCTTTTCGTTCCGGTTTCATAAAATGATAGAGCATACTTTCGGGGTCTGCTTCGGGATGGAATTGAGTTCCAAAAAATTCATCTGATACTCTTATTGCCATTATCGCACGTTCTAAATCAACATGCGGGCGGACTTTTTCTAATGCTATAATTTTTGCGCCTAAGAGATCAATTTTTTGTAAGTTCGGTTGGATAACCTGCCACTCTCTAAAATCAGCAGCATAAAAAGGATCAGATAAATTCTTAAATAATATTTCTAATTTACCAGATTTGGTTTTATGAATAGGCATGATTCCAAATGATTTGGAATTTCTTCTTACTACTTCACCAAGACTAAAATAACGAACCATTATTTGAAATGAATGGCAAATAAAAAAAACATACTTTTTCCTATTTGCTGGATTTTGATTATTCGCCCAAAGCGCATCCATTAATTTGAAATAATCCTCTTCCCATTTTTTACCTTCACCATCCCAAGGGCTACCCGGACCGCCGGATGATATATAAATATCGTAATCAGTTGTCGGATTTTCTCCCTTTCCTCTCATATCAAAAAGATCGTATTTGAGTCCATTATCGAAAAGTATATCTTTAATACATCTTATTCCTTGATTCGTTTCGCCATCATAAAGATCAATAATTGCAGCTTTAATATTTTTTTCCAAAAAAATTCCTTAATATTGATGACAAAGATAAAAAATATCTGAATCAATTTGTTTAAATATCAAAAAGGAGTTCTGATTATGTCAAAAGCGATGGTGTTAGAAAAAATTGATCAAGCTGTAAAAATACTTCAAGAAAAAGATATTGACATGTGGATGACTTTTGTAAGAGAGACAGGCAACATTAAAGACCCGATGCTCGATATGATTGTTGGGACAAATGCTACGTGGTCTTCAGCTTTTATAATCACTAAGACCGGTGAGACCCATGCCGTTATAGGTTCGTTAGAATTAGCAAATATGAAAACTGTCGGTACGTACAAAAACATTCATTCATATCTCAAGGGTGTAAAAGAAACTCTTGTGGAACTGCTCAAAAAATTGAACCCGAATAAAATTGCAATTAACTATTCGCGCAATTCTACCTTGGCAGATGGATTAACGCATGGACTTTATTTAGAACTCATGGATCACTTAAAAGGAACGGGATTCGAGGATAAATTAATTTCTTCCGAAGAGATTGTAGCAGCACTGCGCGGAAGAAAATCAGCATCTGAACTTGCACTAATGAAAACCGCAATTATAGAAACACTCAAAATATTTGATGAGACAGGAAAATTTATTAAGCCCGGAGTAAGCGAACTTGAGATTGCTAAGTTCGTAAGAAATCTTACATCCGAAAGAGGCTTCGGACTTTCATGGGAAGCAGAACATTGCCCATCGGTATTTACCGGCCCTGATACAGCAGGCGCACATTCAGGTCCTACCGATAGAAAAGTTCAGCACGGACATGTAATCAATATGGATTTTGGTATTAATTTTAAAGGGTACTGCTCCGATTTACAAAGAACATGGTACGTACTTCGTCCCGGTGAAGATAAAGCTCCGGCAGAAGTACAGAAGGGATTTGACGTAATCCGCGATTCTATTACACTCGCTGCAGAAGGAATTAAACCGGGCAGAAAAGGATGGGAAATTGATTTGATATCGCGTGATTATATCGTAGGTCAAGGATATGAGGAATTCCCTCACGGTTTGGGTCATCAAGTAGGCAGATTCGCTCATGATGGTGGTGCACTTTTAGGACCTCGCTGGGAACGTTATAGCAATCTCCCTTATCTTGAATTGGAAGCCGGTCAAGTATTTACAATTGAACCTCGCTTGACAATTGATGGCTATGGCATTGCAACAATTGAAGAGGAAGTACTAATCAAAGAAACGGGAGCCGAATTTATTTCCGAGCGACAGACAGAGATTTATTATATAAAATAATTATGAGTGATTTTTGCAAAATTAATTTCTTATAGTAAAGATACAATCGACGCTAATTGAAAATTTACTTATGAGCAGACATTAAAGAGAAAGGGGATAATAATATTATCCCCTTTTTTAATATGAGCTATGTTTAGTCCGGCTATGCTAAACGTCATTTAGTTTCTATCTCTGTATAAAACATTTAGTGGTAATTATTTCAATTCCCAATCTTCGTTTCACTAAACATCGATATTCTCTCTAAATTATGTAAATTATTAAAACACTTAATTAATCTTAAATCAAGTCTCTACACTTCAATTTGCTCAAAATGATTCAGAATGTCTTCCAAATATATTGATCCATAACCATCGGTGAACGTGATTATAATTCTTCGCTTTGCCCGTGTAAGAGCTACATAAAAAGCACGTGCGCTTTCTGTTTTCTCTTCCTCCGTTCTATCAAAATAATTGGGATATACACTCGAATCATAAAAAGGAATAACAACTGTTTCAAATTCTAATCCCTTCGCTTTGTGAATTGTAGAGATAATAATTCTTTCGTTTCCGATTAATAGATCTGATTCTTAATATAATCTATAATCTGGCAGATGCTTATATAATAAATGATTTAGTTCTTTTGCTTCTACCAATTTTATTTCAAAATTCTAAGCATTTTTTAATATTAATTGAACGGTTGCTCTTATATCATCTATTGCGTAATGAGTATTTGAACCTTCTAACTGAAGAAAATCGATTAAGTCTTTCAACTTACTATGAATTTGTTTTGCCGGTTCCGGGTGGAGCTAATACTAAATGTTGTCCTTCGTCCAGACCAACTACTGTTAGTTGTTCAAAATTTAACTCCATATTTTCCGATATACTACTTTAAATTAATTTTCTTTTCAACTGCAGAAAGTATTTTGCCTGACAAAACTAACCGTAATGCTTTATCAATCTCTTTATACATTATTCTATCATTGTTCATTGGTGGAATAACTTTTCTAATTTCAGAATAAGCTGTCCCTGTACCGATACCACATTTAAGTGGTTTTAAAAATTCTATACCCTGGGAAGCTGTAAGTAATTCGATAGCTATAACAGTCTGAACATGCTTAAGTATTTGGAAACATTTGCGAGCGGCTATCGAACCCATAGAATTATGGTCTTCCTGATTAGCAGATGTAGGAATCGAATCGACACTTGCAGGATGCGCAAGAACTTTATTTTCTGAAACAAGTGCAGCGGCAGTATATTGAGCAATCATAAAACCGGAATTTAATCCTCCCTTTTCAGTAAGAAAACGTGGCAATTGACTTAATGATCCATTTACCAATCTTTCAATCCTGCGCTCAGAAACATTCGCTATTTCAGAAAGTGCAATTGCCATAAAATCCATTGCGAGAGCTATCGGCTGTCCATGGAAATTTCCACCTTCGCGGTGATCTCCTTCTTCAGGGAAAATGAGTGGATTATCATTTACCGAATTAATTTCAATTTCCACACGTGAAGTAACATAATCAATAGTATCGCGCGAAGCACCATGTATCTGAGGAATACATCGGATCGAATAAGAATCTTGAACTCGTGTATCATTATCTAAATGCGATGTTCTTATTTCGCTTCCTTTAATTAATGCAATCATATTCTCTGCAGTGGTTATCTGTCCAGGATATGGACGAAGTCTATGAAGACGTGGATCATAAGCTTTATCAGTGCCGCGAAGTGCTTCGTGTGAAAGTGCGGCAGAAATATCTGCCGTCTTAATTAATTTTTTCGCATCTATACAGATATATGCTGCGAATGCAGTCATCATTTGAGTACCGTTAATTAATGCTAAACCTTCTTTAGCACCAAGTACAACAGGACTCAATTTATATTTTTTCAATACTTTATTTGCAGCTTCAATTTTTGTTTTATGCGAGTTATCAGTTAAAACATTTTTATAAACTTGGACTTCTCCTTCTCCAATCATTGCAAGTACGAGATGAGAAAGTGGTGCAAGATCACCACTCGATCCGACCGACCCTTGAGAAGGAACGACTGGAATGATATTTTTATTAATCATTTCCAACAGAAGTTCAAGAGTTGATAATCTAATACCAGAATTACCATGAGCCAGCGCATTTGCTCTAAGTAGCATCATAATCTTTACAATATATGGGGGAAGATTTTCTCCCACTCCGGCGGAATGACTAATTATTAAATTTTTTTGAAGCTCTTTAATCTGTTCATGTTCAATCTTAACATTAGCAAACTCTCCAAATCCTGTCGTAACACCATAAATCACTTTATCTTCCGCGATCCATTTCTCAATTAAATTGCGAGCTTTTATAACACGTTTTTTTGCTGAAGCCGAAAGTACCACTTCACAATCTGAATTGATAAAATTCTCAATTAATTCAAGAGTTAAAGATTTTCCATCAATAATTATTTTCATTTTCATACCCATTAATTTTGGAGCATACTTAATATTTTATTGTGCATTTCTTTATTTGTTCTATATTTTATTATTATAGAATCTTCATCATAAACTGATTCCAGAATATCAGCTAATTCATATATTACCGAGATAAGTTTGCCTTGTGATTGCTTTAGGTGGATTGTATGAACAATATAATTTTTTTCATAAAAATCGTTTATCCTTTCAATCAGAGAATTAATTCCAAATCCACGCATTGAGGAGACGAACACACTATCGTTATAACGTTGTGAAATAAATTCTAATTTTTGTTTGTCTTCTAAAAGATCAATTTTATTAAAGACCTTTATCTGCGGCTTGGTTTCGCAACCTAAAGATTTTAAAGTTTCTTCGACTACTTCTATATGCTCTTCATAAAATTCATTAGAAACATCTATAACGTGTAAAATTAAATCCGCTTCTCTAACCACATTTAATGTTGTCTTAAAAGATGCTACCAAATGATGGGGAAGTTTTCTAATAAATCCGACAGTATCGCTCAATAATATTTTTTTATTCTTGTCAAGATCAAAAGAGCGAGTAGTAGAATCAAGTGTAGCAAATAGTTTGTCTTCGGCTAATACATCCGCTCCCGTTAAACGATTTAATAGAGTTGATTTACCTGCATTAGTATAACCAACTAAAGAGACATTAATTAGATCTTGTCTTCCGGCACTTTTGGTTATATGTTGAGCTTCGATTTTCTTCAGAGTATCTTTTAATTTACTTATACGAGTTCTGATAATTCGTCTATCAGTTTCAATTTGAGTTTCACCGGGACCTTTAGTTCCGATACCGCCTAATTGTTTTGAAAGGTGAGTCCATGCACGTGTAAGCCGAGGAAGCATATATTGCAATTGTGCTAATTCCACTTGAGTCTTTGATTCTTTAGTTTTTGCGTGTGAAGCAAAAATATCAAGAATCAATGCTGAACGATCTAAAATTTTTCTTTCAAATAGTTTTTCGAGATTTCTTAATTGTGTAGGATTAAGATCATCATCAAATATAACCAGATTGATATTATTCTCTTTGGCATATTCTAAAATCTCTTCGGCTTTTCCCTTTCCAATAAAGTAAGCCGGGTCATAACTATCACGATCTTGAAAGAATTTAATTACTGTTTCAGCTCCTGCCGTATCAGCTAATAATTCCAATTCTTCCAGGTGTTCTTCTGTTACTCTTCTTGTATTCATACCTTTCGATACACCTACTAATATTGCTTTTTCTATCTCTTTACGTTCAATTTCTATCATATAATTACTTTCTTAATTCTGAAATATCTTTTTTTGAATTTTTCCCTATCATCATTTCTGCAATCGCAAGAAGTAATGCAAGTGTAATAAAGTATTTCCATAATTCAATCCCGAAACGTGATTCATAAATTATCTTTGAAATATCTGAATCATAATTTAATTCGGTAAAATTATTTTTGTACTTAATTTCTTCTAAATATTTTTCTATTGTTTCCCTATCTCCATATTTAATTATCGATTCTGAGGGTATAGCATTCACAACAAAATAATCTAATAATTGTTTGTTGTCATAAAATTTATAAACTCCTAATTCATCGGTATATGGATAAGTCAAATATTTTTTATTAATTAAAGAATCTGCATTGATATATTGCGATTCCGATTTGGGAGTTACAATTTCAATTTTGGAAGATCTCCGATTAGATAGACTAGCAATAATTGGCTCTCCCGAAATAACACTTCTATCTTCTTTTATTCCTGTACTCAAATAAATTATTGATCTTGCTATTAGAGCCGGAAATATTGGTTTAAGAGGCATATCTGACCACGATAATACAGGAGCTATATAGAATGCAAGTATTTTTCCTCTTCCTAATTTTTTCTCTACTAATAGTTCTGAGCCATCAATAAGATTTATAATTGACTGCGTTTTTTGAGTACTATTTGTTTTGAAATAATAATTAACCAGGGGTGATTCTAGTTGAGTATTTTCATCTTGAAATAAATTTTTGAAAAGAGGATGATTAAAATCAACTTTATTAAATTTAGTTGGATTTAGAAAACTCCCTTTTTTGCCCACTATTAAATTTGGTAAATCGAGTTCAAATATTTTACAAATGTTCTGATATTCCGCCAAATCACTATTCTCACCAGGGAATATTATTAAACTTCCTCCATTCTCGATATCATTTTTTAATTCTTCTAATACTCTGCTCGATTCGTTTCCAATAAGAACATTTACATTACTTTTTGTTGAATTACCTGTTGTAAAATTACTATTAGAAGATAATAGAAAACTTATGAATTCAGCATTTTTTTTGTTTTGGGAAATTAGATTAACAGCAATTGATTCAGGTATATTTATCGATAGATACCTTTTATTATCAAAAAGAAGATCATCATCTTCTAGTTCCACTGATATATCAGATAAGCCTGATGAAATAATTGTCGTTTCAAAAGTTAATTCTCTGGATGTTTGCGGATCAATATCAAAACTTTGTTGAGCTGTGCGCTTACCATTAATAAATAATGACGCAACGCTATTTGTAAGCCTACTGCCGGAATAGTTTTCTATATCCGCTTTGAAAGTCGCTATTTTACCTATTTCAAATAATTGGTTCTCGGCTTTGAAATCTGTTATTCCCATATTGCTTATTTCATTTTGCGGCAATTTATATCCAAAGAGGCGTACATTTTTATTTAATACAAATGATAAATCAGAAAGCTCTGACGGATCATTATAAATTCTTGATTTTTGGAAATCAGTTAGCAGGTAAATTTCCTTATTGTAGTTTTTTGATTCATCTACAATTGTAGCAGCTTTAACCATCGCCATATTTATTGTACCGCTATAACCTGAAATTTCAGCTTTCTCAATAGTGCGTTTAAGCATTGCAATATTTTGAGTAAAATTTATTTTATTCTCACGAAGATCAGAGATTAATAGAACAGCCGCTTCATCTCCCTGTTCTAAATTATCGAGAATATTCAAGGCACTTTTTTTAGCAATATTGAAATAAGAGCCCGATGGCGATACAACCGACATACTAAAGCTATTATCTAAAATAATCACTGCAGATGTTTTGGCATTTTCACCAAAACCGAGTAATGAAATGTTCTTCATCGTCGGACGAGAAAATGCAAAAACAAGCGACATAATTATCAGTACACGAATCAAGAGCAAAAGCCATTGCTTGAATTTTATCTTTCTGATTTTGTTCTTCTGCAGTGTCTTTAAGAACATCAGAGAGCTAAATTCGATCTTTTTAAGCTGTCTTAAATTAAAAAGATGTATAACCACCGGGATTGAAGCAGCTAATAATCCGAACAATATCGCAGGGTTCAGGAATGTCATTTAGTAGCAAATCTTTTATATAGTGAAATGAGATTATCTATATATATATTTTTGGTAAACATTGAAATAACTCTTTTTCGTGCATTACTTCCGAATCTGTCTCTAAGCTCTTTAGAAATAATAAGCTGTTCAATCTTTTGCGAAAGCTCCACATAATTCTCTCTTTCAAATAGAAATGAAGTTTCGTTATCCACAGCTATATCCAAGATACCATCAGAAGCCGTACAAACAGAAGGTAAACCCATGCACATAGCTTCAACTAAAGTTAAACCGAAAGCTTCTGCATGCGAAGGAAAAACAAAAATATCCAACGAATTAAATACTTCCGGCATATCTTTACGGAACCCGGTAAAAATAAAATTATCTTCTATTCCAAGAGCCGCAGGCATTTCGGATATTTTTTTTCCATATTTAGATTCGCCATAGCTCGATTCACCGATAATAATAAATTTTAAGTTCTTATGCTTAGCGGCAAGTATTTCGCATGCGTAAATAAATTCTTCATGTCCTTTACCCGGGCTAAATCTCCCGGCAATACCGATAAGAATTGTATCTTTAGATAATTTATATTCTTCTCTTAACCGATTTTTAGTAACTTTTTCAGGATTAAATTTTTCATCATCGATTCCGCTATATAAAAGTTCAATTTTATTGGGCTTCAATGGTGTAGTATCTTCTAAATTCTTTTTTATTACTCTGCTTATTGCGAGTGCTAAATCAACTCTTGAATAAATATAACGATGAAGTGAATCTTTTTTATTAATAAACGAACCAACATGTTTCGTAAGAATTAACGGAGTACCAAATCCAAACCACTTTAAAACAGGAGTAAGCAGCCATAAATCCTTTGAGAAATGTGAATGGATTATATCGTATTTTCTATTATTTAAAACAAAGCGGAGCTTAATAATTTGGAGCGGACTTAAATACTTAAAATTATCAATAGTAATTGTGTTTAATTTATTGTTTATAGCCTCAAAATATAATTTTGATTTATCTATAAGTAAGAGATCAATCTCAAGACCTGACTCTAATAATTGAACAGCTGTATTTATAACCTGCATTTCCATACCTCCCCAGCTTTTGGAGAGGCACGTCATTAATATCTTCATTAATATATTTTCTTTAGATTAGCATCTTTGAAATAATGTGAAAGAATTTCATCGAACTTATAACCCATATCGCCCATGACTGCTGCGCCTATTTGACAAAGTCCTACTCCATGACCCCACCCCGCACCTTCAAGAATAAATTTACTGGGTATAGAATCTTTCACTTCTTCTTTCTTTACTAAAAATGCAGAGCTATAAAGATGTGTCTTCGAAAGTACTCTCCTTATTTCAAGCTCCTTCCCGATAATTAAACTTTTTTTATCACCAACAATTTTTAGTTTTATTATCCTTCCGGAATTGCCCCTTTCTACCGGAATGAGGTCTAATATATTTCCAAAATCAATTCCTGATTTTTCTTTAATTAAGTTCGATAATTCTTCTTGAGTATATTCCACTTTCCATCTATAAAAATCGGTAGTCGACTGATCAAAATCAACAAGTACTTGTGAAAGAACTTTTTTATTAGTTGTATTGCAGAATGCAAGTGGCTTGTTCTTTATCCACTTAGAAGCATTATACTCTTTTACTAGTTCGGTATCAAAATCATCAGCGGCATATTTATAATCGATTATAGAAGTAAGATAAGGATGGACAACCGGCTCCCAAACATTTTCGTACGATTCACTAATTCCTCCGCAGCATTTTGAATAGCGCGTATCACAAACTTTATCATTATACATCAGGACAATTCCGCGTGTTTTATCAATTGCATGCAAAGCGGCATCGTTTACAATTCGGGCAATACCTTGATAACGCTGGCAGTGATCATCGGCGCATAAATCATAGTTTTCATGGTCTTCCCTATCATACCATTTAATTAATTCATTTTCTTTCTGTCTAAACTGATATTCAATTATTGTCCTAGCTTCCAATCTTTTATCAAGCTGAGCAATTAACCAACTTCGTGAAATAATTGCATGCGCTTTCAACATTTCAATAGATGAGTTAGAACTCATTTCTGAAGAAATTACGCTTACTAAATAATCTTCTACAAATAAAATATTAATTAGACAAATTTTATTGTTTTCTATAATTAGCTTAATGCTTCCTCTAAAGCGTTGATTTATCTTTTTTTCCCAATGGAAGTTTTTACCAATAACTACATCCTTAATTAAAAATGAGTCAGTAAGGTAATCATTTGGCACAATAAGAATTGCATCGCTTTCGGCTACACGCATTCCATCTTTGGATAAAGTAATTTTACTGCCTGTAAGATGAGCATTATAGCTGCCACTCATACGGCTTGCAAGTACAGTCGATGAAAATTCACCATACAAATCGAATATGATCTCTTTCTCTACTAATATCCCTATTGTGATTACGGGTTGATTCATTCACTATTATTTTTTATGGAAAAACGTAATATACTAATCTCATATAAAATTAGATAGTTATAAAAAAGAGTAAATATTTCCCATAAATAAAAAAATGCTGTTTTTATTCCTTTTTTTTCTTAATTTTCTTTTGTTATTTCGTGAAGCCTTTCAGAATAACTTTATAATTAATGTTATTTACCTAATTTACTTTAAAAAATAAGACAACAAGACTAATCTGTGGAAGAAATTAAGGTTACAAAACTCAAAAACGAAACAGAACTTTTTAGAACTAAATTGTTCTATATGAATATTTGTCTTTAATAAAAGAGCAGTCATTTTGGCTGCTCTTTTTTTTTATATAAACTGAACTATTTATTCAATTAACTAATTTGAAGGTGAAATGAAAGGAAATGATATCATTGTAGGAGCACAAATGCTCTTCGTAGCATTCGGCGCATTGGTTCTCGTCCCATTATTGACCGGTTTAGACCCCTCGATAGCATTATTTACTGCCGGTGCGGGCACTCTTATTTTTCAGCTTATTACTAAAGCCAGCGTACCGGTTTTCTTGGCAAGCTCTTTTGCATTTATCGCTCCCATTCAGGTGGGAATCCAGCAATTTGGTGTTGGAGCTACTTTAGGCGGTCTTGCAAGTTCGGTAGTCGTTTATATTATTCTTTCTGTTCTAGTAAAAGTAAAAGGAATTTCCATAATTGAAAAATGGCTTCCGCCTGTTGTTACAGGTCCCGTGATTATGGTTATCGGTTTAAAACTTGCGCCGGTGGCAGTAGGAATGACTAAAAACTTTTCAGGCGGAACACAACTTGATTACCTTGCTGTCATTGTTGCTCTATTCTCGTTATCTGTTACCATTGCAGTTGTAATGATGGGCAAAGGACTACTCCGTTTGATACCAATTTTATGCGGAATTATTGCAGGCTATACTTTATCAGTTATTCTCGGCAAGGTATCTTTTGATGCGGTAAATAATTCACAATGGTTTTCTATTCCTTGGGTTGCAGCTTTGGAAAATGGAACTTATGAATTTCCAAAATTCGATCTAAGAGCAATCTTATTTATTCTACCAGTGGCTATTGCTCCGGCAATTGAGCATGTAGGTGATGTGCTTGCCATTTCTAATGCCGCGAAAACAAACTATTTAGAAAAGCCGGGTCTTCATAGAACCTTACTCGGAGATGGTGTCGCTACATTCTTTGCATCAATATTCGGCGGACCACCAAACACGACTTATTCAGAAGTTACGGGTGCAGTTACATTAATTAAAAAATTTGATCCAAAATTGATGACCGTAGCAGCAGTCTTTGCAATTCTCTTAGCATTCTTTGGAAAGCTTGGCGGTGTATTAAGAACTATCCCCACACCGGTCATGGGCGGAATAATGATTCTTCTTTTTGGTATGATCGCCGCTATTGGCATCGGGACTCTTGTTAATAATAAAACTGATATGTCAAAATCGCGCAATCTTGTTATTGTCTCTATCATACTAATATTTGGAATCGGCGATATGATTCTTGGTTGGGGTGAATTTCAACTATCCGGAATTGGTCTAGCAGGTATCATCGGAATTTTATTAAATAGATTATTACCAAACACAAATTCATAATATATTATAAGGAACTTTTGTATGAAAAAATTACTACTCATTTTCATTCTATTAATGGCAGCTAAAGTAACTGCTCAGAATCTCCAGCTTCATTACGATCTTGGAGAAGATAGAAAATATTTTACGACTACTTTGGAAATGTTTAAACCAGACGAATACGGTGCTACATTCTTCTTTGTTGATTTCGATTTTAATATGCCCAGTAATAAAAGTATCTCTTTAGCATATTGGGAAATCGCACGCTACGTAACAGTTTATGAAAAACTTTCTGTTACACTTCAGTACAATGATGGTTTTGTAACCATTCCTACACCCGTAGGTAATTTTTCCGGTACGCTAAATCAATCATGGCTAGCCGGTGTAAGTTATCCAATCGATCTCGGTTTCGTTACTCTGAATACAGATATTCTTGCTAAAAAAATCTACAAATCCGATGGACTTGACGTTCAATTTACTACTGTTTGGTTTGTACCATTCTTTGAAGGAAAACTTAATTTTACAGGATTCCTTGATATCTGGACTCAGGATAGAAATCTTAGAGCCGGTGTAATTGGCACAGATAAAGAAATGGTTTTCTTAACCGAGCCACAATTATGGTATAATTTCGATAATCATTTATCAATTGGAACAGAAATAGAAATCAGTAATAATTTCCTTCCTTTCCAAGATGAAATAAAAGTAAATCCAACCTTAGCAGTTAAATGGAATTTTTAATTTAAATGGGAAAAATGATGGAAAAATATTTTGAATTTTCTAAATACAAAACTGACGTAAAAACGGAAGTCATCGCCGGCATTACCACTTTCCTCGCTACAATGTATATTATTGTTGTAAATCCTTCTATTGTATCCGCCACCGGAATGTCGTTCTCAGGGGTCTTAACTGCAACAATTTTAATAAGTGCATTCAGCAGTATAGCAATGGGTATTTATGCAAAGAACCCGATAGTATTAGCTCCAGGAATGGGCTTAAATGCTTTCTTCACTTATTCTGTGGTTCTAGGAATGGGTGTAAAATGGGAAGTTGCACTCGGCGGCGTTTTCTGGTCAGGTGTTATATTTCTTTTACTCTCTGTCTTTAATATCCGCACTCAAATTCTAAAAGCTATACCTAAGCAGATTCGTTATGCTATCACTGCCGGTATTGGTTTATTCATTACTTTTATCGGATTCGTGAATGCTAAGTTTGTTGTAGATAATCCAGCTACTTTAGTTAGTATCGGCAAGTTCGATGCTATTACAATTACATTCTTAATTGGGTTACTTTTAACTGCATTCTTTGTTGTTAAAAAATTTAAAGGGGCATTAATTTTTGGAATAGCTTTAACTACAATAATGGCTATTCCAATTGGCAGATTATGGGGTGATGCAACGGCTATTAATTTTGGTACTGCAACCTTAGTAACATTTAACGGAATATTTTCAGCTCCGGATTTCAGTGTCTTTATGAAATTAGATTTCATTAATTCGCTAACATTGGCAATGTGGCCAGTTATATTTGCATTCCTATTTACAGATATGTTTGATTCTATCTCTACTTTTATTGGCGTTTCCGAAGCAGCAAACTTAGTAGATGAAAACGGCGAACCAAACAACGTTAAACAGGCACTAATTGTTGATGCACTCGGCACAACTCTTTCAGGTGTATTTGGCACTTCTGCCGCTACAAGTTATATTGAATCTGCAACAGGTGTGGAAGAGGGCGGACGAACCGGATTAACTGCAATAGTAGCTGGTTTATTGTTTTTGCCATTTATATTTCTTTCTCCACTTCTTTCGGTAGTACCATCAATCGCCACCGCACCCGCTCTTATTCTAGTCGGTGTTTTTATGATGAAGCCGATTACTAAAATTCATTGGGATCAATTTGATGATGCAATTCCTGCATTCTTCGGAATGATTTTAATTCCACTTACTTATTCAATTACTCAAGGTATCGTTTGGAGTTTTATTTCGTGGACAGTTATAAAACTTGCTTTGGGAAAAACAAAAGAAGTAAGTTGGATGCTTGTTATTATTGATATATTGGCAATTTTGTTATTAATATTATAGTCTATAAATACAACAGCCGCATTCATTGCGGCTGTTGAAATATAAGAATTTATCAAGATTATTATAATTATTTATTCTAAGTAAGTATATCCGTAAAGTCCCGATCTGTAATTAGATAAAAATTCTTTCCCTTCTTCGGAAGTAATTTTACCCGCTTTAACGGAGGATGTAACCCAAGTCTCTACAATCCTAACTAATTTTTTTGCATCATATTGAACGTAATCTAAAACTTCGGCAACTGATTCACCATCGATAATCTGATCAATTGTATAACCTTTTTCGTCAACTGAAATATGAACTGCATTAGTATCTCCAAATAGATTATGAAGATCACCGAGAATCTCTTGATATGCTCCGACTAAGAAAACACCGATATAATAACGGTCTTTATTATTTAGCGAATGAACCGGCAGGTAATAAGAGAAATTTCTTGTGGAAATAAAATTATCTATTTTACCATCGGAATCGCATGTAATATCTTGAAGTGTGGCAGTTCTATCTGGTTTTTCTTCTAATCTCTGAATTGGGATTATCGGGAATATTTGATCAATCGCCCATGCATCGGGTAATGACTGAAATAAAGAGAAGTTACAGAAATATTTATCTGATAATAATTTCTTTAGATAAAGTAATTCCTCAGGGAAATGTTTGAGTTCGCTAGTCATCTGATTAATCTCTTTTGCTACCGACCAAAAGAGACGTTCAATTTGCGCTCTCGTTTTGAGCTCAAGTAAACCAAGTGAAAATCTCTCTAATGCTTCTTCTCTTATTTGTAGTGCATCATGCCATACTTCTAACATTTTTGGTTGATTTAGTGATTCCCATATAGCATATAAATCGCGAACCAATTCATGATCGTCAGGTTTTATTTCTTCATTATCATCATCCCAAACAGGCACACTCGAAGATTCCAACACCTCAAAAATTAGAACTGAATGATGTGCAGTAAGTGATCTGCCTGATTCAGTAATAATATTCGGCTGTGGAATTTTATTTTTCTCCGCAACATCTGCCATTGTGGAAACAGCATCGTTTAAGTATTCTTGAATACTATAATTCACGCTGCTATCGCTATTCGATGAACGTGTGCCATCATAATCAACACCTAATCCGCCGCCGATATCTACAAACTCAACTTTGAATCCATTCTTATGAAGCTGAACATAAAACTGTGATGCTTCACGAAGTGCAACTTTGAATCTTCTAATTTTATTTATCTGACTGCCGATATGGAAATGGACTAGTTTAAGGCTATCTTTTAATTTATTTTTTTCTAATAGATCAAGAGCGTCAAGGAGTTCAGACGAAGTTAAACCGAATTTACTGACATCTCCGCCGGAGTCTTCCCATTTACCACTGCCCGAAGAAGAGAGTTTTACTCTAATACCAACATTCGGTTTTATTTTGTGCTTCTTCGCAATTTTTATCAACAGTCTTAATTCATTCAATTTTTCTACAACTACGAAAATACGGCGTCCCATCTTCTGAGCTAAAATTGCCAGTTCTATATATGCTTCGTCTTTATATCCATTACAGATGATTAGTGAATCATTATCGGTATTAATTGCAATCACAGCATGGAGTTCAGGTTTAGATCCGGCTTCGAGACCAATATTAAATTTCTTTCCGTGTGCTACAATCTCTTCCACTACTGGACGCATCTGATTTACTTTGATTGGATATATGATGTAATTCTGTGCTTTGAAATTATATTCTTCAGCAGCTATCTTAAAACTGCTTGCCATCTTTTCAATTCGGCTATCCAAAATATCTGTAAAACGGACTAATACGGGAGGGGATACATCTTTCAATTGAAGTTCATCTATAAGTTCTCTTAAATCAACAGCAGCACCATTTTTGCGGGGGGTTACTTCTACATTTCCTTTGTCATTGATTTGGAAATAGTTAATTCCCCAACCGTTGATATTATAAAGTTCTGCTGAATCTTCAATACGCCATTTTCTCATTCTATCTCTTTTCTTTAAAATATTTATTCAAAAAACAAATATATGAAATTCCACTAAATTTTTTATACATAGTACGAAAATCACTCCTCTGATTTAGTGATAATCAACAAAATGCGGTTTTTTATTTTTTTTTGTATATTAATAGGTTATATATTTTTTAATTAGGAGTTATGTGAAAGAAATAAGAAACATCGCAATAATAGCACACGTTGATCACGGAAAGACGACCTTAGTAGACCAGATTTTAAAGCAATGCAGTGTATTTCGTAAAAATCAGGTGGTAAGAGATCAGTTTCTCGATTCAAACGATATTGAAAGAGAACGAGGGATTACCATTCTCGCAAAGAATATCAGCATTCCATACAAAGAACATAAAATTAATGTAATTGATACACCCGGTCACGCCGATTTCGGTGGTGAAGTGGAACGAGTACTTAAGATGGCAGATGGTGTTCTTCTTTTAGTAGATTCTTTTGAAGGACCTATGCCGCAAACACGATTCGTTTTGGAAAAAGCTCTTGCACTTCAATTAAAACCAATCGTAATTATTAATAAAGTTGATAGACCTGATAACCGTCCAGAAGAAGTTTTAGATGAAATTTATGATCTTTTTATTGATTTAGATGCAGATGAAGACCAGCTTGATTTCCCCGTAATTTATGCAAGTGGAAGAAGCGGCTGGGCAGTAAAAGACCTTAAAGACCCAAGAGAAAATTTAGTTCCTCTCCTTGATACAATATTAGAACGAATTCCACCGCCACCAATGCCCGAAGGTACTCTCCAAATTCAAGTAACATCACTCGATTATAATGATTATGTAGGTAGAATTGGTATCGGTAGAGTTTTTAGGGGTGCGTTAAATAAAGCAGAAAAAAATTCTATTATTAAAAGAGATGGCTCTGTTCATCCTGTTAATATTAAACAGCTTTTCGTATTTGATGGTTTAGTAAGAACTGAGGTTCAGGAAGTTCCTTGTGGCGATATTTGTGCAATCGTAGGAATTGAAGATATTGATATTGGTGATACGATTGCTGATTCAGAAAATCCTGAACCGCTTCCTATTATTTCTATTGATGAACCAACAATTAGCATGACTTTCATGGTTAATAATTCCCCATTTTATGGTAAAGAGGGAAAGTATGTTACCTCACGCCAATTAAGAGATCGATTATTCAAGGAACTTGAGCATAACGTTGCACTAGGCGTTGCAGAGACAAGTTCTGCCGATGCTTTCAAAGTATCCGGTAGAGGTATTCTCCATCTTTCTATCTTAATTGAGAATATGAGACGTGAAGGATTTGAATTACAAGTTCGCGAACCGAAAGTAATTTATAAAGAAATTAATGGTAAAAAAGCAGAACCTATTGAAGTATTAGTTGTTGATGTACCCGCCGAATTTGCCGGTAAAGTAATTGAACTTGTAGGAGCCAGACGCGGCGAATTAACTAAAATGGAAAATAAAGGAACTCTTCAGAAGCTTGAATTTCATATCCCCGCACGAGGATTAATGGGTTTAAGAACTAAGATGCTTACTTCCACTTCCGGCGAAGCTATAATGCATCATCGCTTTTTCCAATATGAATATTTTAAAGGTGCTATTAATAAAACCAATACTGGTGTAATTATATCAATGGAAACCGGTCCTTCTACTGCATATTCTATCGATTCACTTCAGGATAGAGGTAAATTCTTTATTACACCTGGAGATATTGTTTATAAAGGACAGAT
>JALNXG010000027.1 GCA_023230485.1 Melioribacteraceae bacterium | reverse complement strand
TCCGGTTGTTAAAGCCATTCTTAAATTTCTTATATCATCAAATCTATATGTAAAATGAAGTGATGGTAAGAAGTCTGTATAAGAGCCATCGTCTTTTTGACCTGTCTTAGCTAATGTATAATCTGTTTTTGTATGTTCTACTCTTGCACCAAGAAGTATTGTTAATTCATTAGTAACAGAAACATCTGACATAGCATAACCGGAAATAACTGCTTCTGAAGCTTCATAATCATTATCAGTATAACCTTGATCTTCAATAAATGCTGCCAATGGAAGAACCGTAGCTTCAGGATCATTCCATACAATATCTTCAAAACCATAAGTACCGCCCGGAACTTCGATAGTTTTACCGGAAGCAGGTTTTGCATTATAACGATGTGAATCATAGAGACGATCTTTTAATCTATATTTTAATCCGGTTTTAAATGAACTTACACGATCAAAAATATTATATGGTAGTGTAATATTGATATCTCCACCTTTATCTCCATCGACTGTTAAAAGCTCATCATGGCGAACACGACTTACTTTCATTGGAGCAAGATCAGGGAATACTTCTTTCCCTGTTATGAAATATAATTCATCGTTATTCCAACCTGCATAAGTATTTTTTCTTGAATAAGTCCAATAAGTTCTATTGGGTAGTCTTTCACGACTTTCGATCCAGAAAAGAGAATAATCTAAATCAACAGCACCTAACTTATGCTCGCCACCTAACTTTACAGTAGCTAATCTTTGATCTTCAATTCGATTTCTTGTTTCTCTATCTTCAGTACTTTTATTAATCGTGTATACTGTCTGTCTTCTAATTTCATTATCAATGTAGCTATTATAGTTAGCATTTAATCTTATTCTATTTTCAGGATCAAATACATAATCAGTAGCTAAATTAACGCCGAAACGATTACGATTAACATCATAATCTGTCCATTTGCTCGAAATCAAATCAGTACTTTGATCACCTGTAAAACGATATTCTCTTAGAATGGAGCCACGATTAGTTTTATAAAAACTGGATGCTAATAAAACTCCGAGACTATTTTCAAAAAATCGTTTTCCTACAAGTGCAGAATAAGATTGTACATCATTACCCCATTTATTAAACTCTGAACGCTGTTGATTATATCCGCCACTTACAACAAAATTATAAATTGGTTTTTCAGGTGCATCTTTAAGAATAAAATCAACACTTCCACCAAGTGCATCACCATCCATATCCGGAGTTAATGCTTTTGTAACCACAATCGATTCCATTAAATTAGCTTGAACTAAATCAAGCCCCACACCTCTATCAGCATCTGGATCTGGACTTGGTATTCTTACACCATTTACACTTACAGAGTTATATTCAGATGAAATACCTCTTAACTGAATCATTTCGCCTTCACCTTGATCGGTGGTGATAGAAACGGAAGGTATTCTTTGGAGTGCTTCTGCTGCATTTCTATCAGGGAATTTACTGAACTGCTCTGAAGAAACGATATTTTTAATATTTGATGCATTCTTCTGTTCGTTCAATGATTTTGCTTGTCCTCTTGTAAGAGCACCATAAACGTAAACATCTTGCATCTCTTCAGCTGATTCTTTGAGTTCAAAATCAATAAGAACAGATTTATTTGCTACAACATTTACCGGAATTGATAATTTTTCATATCCAAGATAAGAGGCAATAATATTATACTGCCCTTCCGGAACGCCGACAAGTATATATCTTCCTTCTTTATCGGAAGAAACACCAATCTTAGTGCCTTCAAGGTGTATATTTGCGCTTGGCAATGAAGATTTTGCCGTAAAATCAACTACTCTACCAACTACTTTACCAATCCCTTGTGCGTATAAAGACTGCGATAATATTACTGATACGAATAATAACATCAGTGAATATCTAAAAATAGTACTTCTTGTTAATGTAGATCTAAAGAACATTACAACCTCCTACTAATTAGAAATTAATCAATATTTGATTCTGTTTTTTAAGAACTCTGTTTTTCTACTGACATCTGAATATTTTATTTTTATTTATTTCACAATTGAAAATTCGTCAATGAGTTTGTCATTTATATCATAAGCTTTGAAGAAAAGCTTGTTTCCTTCAATTGAAATATGACAGTAATTATAATCTCGAAGGAATTTCCCATACATTTTCGGACCAGGGTCTTTCTTTTTGCTTAATGCACCGCCACCGCCGGCAGAAATTATATAATAAGTATTTTCAATTTTACTTCTTTCGTAACCATGCGAGTGCCCCGAAAAATTTATATCAACGTTATATTCATCAAATAATGGAAGTAATGTTTTTTCTCCATCGGGAAATACATTTCCAAATGCAAACGGATGCGAAGGTACATGAGAGACAACAAAAAGCCATTCAGCTTTTTGTGCTTTATCTGATGCTAATTGTTCTTTAATCCATACATACTGCTTACTACCTTCTTTAAAGTCTTCATACTCTCCTTTTTTGGGATAAGCATTACGTGGGTTATCTATAAATATGAAGAAACAATTAGAATATTTGAAAGAATAATAGTTCTCATGTTCCGAATTCGGATAAGAAAAATTTTGATAAAAATAGGGTGAATTTAATTCGTGATTACCAATTGCAGAATAGAAAGGCTTTTCACTTAATACATTTTTTAGCGGTCCAAAAAATTCAGTATCCCAATCCTCTCGCATTCCTCTTTGCACTACATCGCCATTAGAGACAATAAAATCAAAATCCCTTTTTACATAATTATTTATTATTTCTTTATGTCTCAATGGATTCATTTGATTATCACCATAAAGAATAAAATTAAAGGGTGAATTTTTTACAGGAGCAGATTTTAGACTGTGCCAATCAGAGGTAATATTTCCCGACTTAATGCGATAGAAATATTTTGTAGCCGGTTCTAATTTTTTGATTACTACTTCGTGTTTTTTATATGTTGTTTCAGATTTTATTTGTCTCGGATTTTCTTCATTTATTCCAAATTCTACAATTGACTCGCAATCGAAATTTGTGTCCCATCGAATTACTGCGCTATCAGATAAAACATTTTGGAGATAAGGACCTCTCACTATGGCTTGTGTTATTTCTTTCTCTTTATATTGGTAATTTTCATAAACGGTAATATCATCAAAGAACGATGCTAAATTACCAAGAGATGTAAATCCAACTTTCCCTGATTTAAACTGACCATCAGATACTAAGAATACTTCTTCATTATTTAACCATATTTTAATAGAATCTTCATGTAACGAAATAATTGAATTAAACTTGGCGCTGCTAAGAGGCGAATTTTCTTTTCTGGCTATTTCAATATTTTTCCCGTCTACTTTTTTGTTTAATAGAATTATTTTTTCTTTGAATGAGATTAAAAGTCTACAATAGTTATTTTCATCTTGATATCGAAAAATTATCCCCATGAAATCATCATCAGTATAGATAAAGTTAGTTTCGATTGTAATGTTTTCCCAATTAGTATTCCCGGAGATTATATGGGTCCCAAGGAAATCTTTAGGAGAGCCGACATCTGTAAGTTGAACTAAGTATCCGCTATCGAGTTTCCAATCGGAGGGTTCATCCTTTATGTCGTCTATTACAGTCCAACCAATTAATTCTTTTTCTTCAAACTTGTCCTGCCAGATAATTTTATTATAAACAGTATCGTTGGATGCGGGGTTAATTTCAGCAAGAATTGAAGTATAGAATAGGATCAATAGAAAAAACGGTATTAATTCTGTCCTCTGAATGAACGATTTACAATAAATCCTTATCATTTTTACTCCAATTGGTATTTTTCGGATTATTATTTATTAATACTATGTCAAATGATATACCACAAAAATATTAGTAAAAATGTACATTTGTTGTGAATTTAATGTTAAGTTTATAGCCTAAAAACGAAGGAATTGGGGAAATTCCCACACGTACGTGGGAATTGCGTGGGAATTACAAAATGCTATATGTTATTCTTTTGAGAAATAATTCGCTCTATAAATTCGTGATATTCCTTTGGAAGATTTTTTAATAGTGAATTAATATTATTTGCATCTTCCTTTTCTTTGATATTTGAAATATATGCTTCAATTTTAGGAATAAGAATGTCAATAATATGCGAATCCTCATCACCTATGATAATTTTTGCCGTTAATTCAATATCAAAATTGTTATTACACAATGTTTTATAACAAATTCCTTTCAAATGATGAGATAGAGTATGTGAACCTTTTTTATATCCTAATTCATCCTCACTTAAATCCATTCTAAAATTATTTTTTCTCAAAATCCTTAGTTTATTTAGCTCATCAACCGAGAAAATATTTTTTTCATCAAAGAGAATTTTTTTATGTATGTTAGTATTATCAGAGCTGCTACCAAAAGATTTTATTTCAATCGATTTTGCTTCAAATAAGAATTTTTTATTTATTATAGAGCTCCCCTCAATCCTTGCATTTTCATAAGCTACTTCTATTAAAGTCTTTAATTCGCCAATATTACCTTCTTTAAAATCGTGTTCAAAAAGAAAATTCTTTGTTACTTGACTTAATTCAATAGAAGTTCCGTTCTTCTTATTAAATCTTTTTACAAAATGTTCTGCGATCAAAAGTATATCAATTCTTCTTTCACGAAGAGGAGGAATAACTATTTTATTAAAACTTCCTCCAATTCTTCTATAAAGGTCCTTTCTAAAAAAACCTTCTTTTACTCTCGATTCAAGATCAACATGTGTGGAAAATAGAAATCGAACATCAGAAGTAATTTCTCTCGGCTTACCTGCTGCCGGATGAAAACTAAGACCATCTACAACTCTTAAAATCTGTGCTTGGGTATCAACAGGCAGAGCATCAACATCATCGATTAATAATGTACCACCATTACAGAGTTCAATTATTCCTAATTGACCTGATTTATCAATACCCTGAATGCCATGTCCTTCTCCATAACCAAAAATTTTACCCATTACGATTAGAGGATCAGAAGCTGAAAATTCGGCAGCTTCAAAAATCATAAATGGTTTTTCGCTTCTTGGACTTAAACGATGGATCTGCAAAGCCAATGCACTTTTACCTGTTCCCGTTTCACCATAAATACAAGTTGGAAGATTCATTTGACTTTGTGGCACAATCTGACGCAAAACTCTTAAAAACTGCGGGCTATCGCCTATGATTTTCTCTTTTCTGATTTCCTTTAAAAGTGGATATTCGTTTTCATAAGTCTTTATCTTCTCTTCGAGTATAACATCAGTTTCACTCTCATATTCATGATGAAGATAAGCAGATAGTTCCTTCTTGGTTGCAGCAAGATTTAGATTTACTGATCCTAATTCTTTTACAGTTTGATTTATTTTTTTATCCTTTTCTTCTAATTCTGATGCTAATTTTTTAACACCGCGGGAAAGAACCTCAATTTCTTTAATTGGGCTATGAACATTACTTATAATATAATCTGCTCTTCCAATTTTGGATAGTGCCAAGCTTAATTCTGCTAATGGTTTTGCAATCCATCGGGCTATTAAAAATGAAAAGAAAATCACTCCTAAGGAAATTAGAAGTGCAACAAATATCATTTCTTGCTTTGCTTTTTCATTAATCTCTTCGAGATGTTCAACAAGTGATCTCGATTTATCCATAAATTTCTTTAGAGAAGTACCAACCGAAACCGAACCGAAAATACCATACTTATTATATTCTCCCGTAGAATAAAAAATCGGTGCATAAGTACGTGTTCTAATAATTCCTTCAACCTCTGAATAAATCCCCATGGATTTCACAGTAGTAATACAAGTCTCTCCTCTTCGGACACGCTCTACGATAGAACTCATTGGTTCATTACTGTAGATATCGATTAGCTTCCAATCCATTTTTGTTAAATTAATTGGCATTATTCCGGCATCGTACTTCCATTTGGGTGTATTAGGCGAAAGCTCCTTTACAAGATTGCCCTCTTTATCAAATCCTTTAATATCCCATAATTTCTGATGAGCGATTATCCACCCTTGATCATCTATTATATAATTGTAACTTCCGGCGCGATATCGATTAGCCAGGGAATCTGTTGGCATTATTTTGAAATCGACAAAATCCAAAAGATGTGCGGCATCCAGGGCAATCATTATGATCCCTTTGAAATTACCGTTGCCATCTTTAATTTTTTTACAAAAACGAACTACTCCATCAAGCTGTTTATTTTTTTCGAGCTGCTCATATCTGCTGATATACCAACTTGTTAAATGAGAAACAAAAATATCCCCCGATTGAATCTTGGTATCTTCAAAATATGTTTCCGACAGGTATTTAGTATTTTTTTTATCCGCCACATTTTTTAACAAATATCCTGGTACTATTTCGTCTTTAATAATTTTTATTCTTTCATTTCCGAATTCATCAATAAGAGAAATTTCTTTATATAATGGGATGTTTTTACCATAATAATTTGCCCATCGCTGGTTATTTTTTCCGAATTGAAGAAAACTCTCCGGACTCGCCGGAATAGAGGAAATGCTATGAAGATCGGACTCGCACGAATATAAAAAATCCGAAATTCTCCGTGCTAAGTTTTGTGCATAAGATTGATATACCTGGGTAGTTTGATCTTTAATTGTGGATTCGATTGTGTTGTAAGAAAGTTCTTTGGAGGAGTTTAAACTCGAAATCGATTGTGATATAAGAATTACGATCGGAATTACAGAAAGCGAAGAAAGTGCAATTAATATGACCTTAAAAATAGTGGGACCTGATTTAAGGAAATTCCAAAAACTGCTTAAGCCTAAATTAATTTTACCAATTAATTTACTCCTTATATCCTTACGCATATAAAATTCCATCGAATAGTATCAACAAATGTAACATTACTTTTTGATAAATTAAAAGAAAACAGAATTTAAAGAAGCTTATCCCGCCATTTCTCTTCGAGTTCTTTTAGATCGTATGTATAATCATATTTTAAATCGTCTTTCGGTTTAAGATATTCCAACACTTCGAATACGAGATTCTTTTCGCCATATTCTTTTGCATCATTTAATAGATCATCGCTCCATTCAGTGCCATACTTAAGTTCAAATCGAAAACGATTTAGTCGTGCGGCGACATTAAGACTGCTGCCAAGATAAACTCTTCCGGTAACGATATTTTTTATTTGATAAACACCCATTGGAGTAAGAGTGTTTTTATAATCGCGCTTAATTTGGGTCTTACTTGTCTTATGGTCAAAACCGCTTGATTGATTCGATTGCAATTTATTGTTGTAATCTAAGCTCTCTCCTTTTGTCTCGTTTAGATTTTTAGTCTCGTTCATTTTTTTGATTTCCTTTCCGATTATTAATTCGGGCAATAAATTTTTACATTTTTCGTAATTGATCCAGTAAACTTGTTTTTCTCTGAACAGATATTTTTCATCTATCATTATTCGGCGAATTTTGCAATGATCTTCATAAGATTCATTTATCAATTCATCGATTTCCGATTCAAGATATCTTTTTGCAGGATCAAACTTTTTGATAAACTCTTCTATAATAATTAGACGTTTTTTGTGTTGAATGGGCAAATTAGTAAGAGTTCCGTTCTTGAAGAAAGTGTTTATCACTTTGCTTTTCGAGTCTTTTGATTTTTTCTCGAAATGTGTTGTGTCTGTTTTGCCTAAATTTAAGATTTCTTTGAGTGTTGAATCAAATACTGCTCGATTCAAGGTATAATTTACATAATATTGCACTTTTTCGCTCTTTACTATACCTACTTTTTCCATTTTTTTAAGGTGGAACGAGATAGTTGATATGGATAAATCAACCAATTGAGCTAATTCTTCTACATACCTCGATTTTTCATATAATGCCTTTATTATATCTATTCGGGAGGAATCAGCTATTATTTTGACAATTTCCGTATTATTTTCGCTCATTTTTGAAGGTGTCCATTTATTTCTATATTTATCGAAGTAAATATAAAAACAAAATCTATTTTTGTCAATATGATTTTATTGCTATCGAAATAGAAAATGATCTATTAAAATAAGACGTATTATCTTTGTTCTGTTAAGAAAATGTGCAAAAAAAATAAATAATCCATAAGTTATCAGTTATTCTACATAAGACTAAATTATAGTATTATGATTCGCACTCTATTAATTCCACAAAAGTACATTAAGAATTAATCTATGAGAGGGAGTTTACTAATTTTGTAATGATTGGGTTCATATAAAATATATCAAAAAAAAAGTTATATCGTCTTGACATAAAGCGAAAAGAAGCCTATTTTTGATGACCTTTTTATTCCGCGGTAGCTCAATGGCAGAGCATGCGGCTGTTAACCGCAGGGTTGTAGGTTCGAGTCCTACCCGCGGAGCGGACACAGGGACTTACAGAGAGATAATTTTTTTTGTAAGTCCCTTTTTTTATATACTTGATGATGTTCGGGACTACCTGCTTCCATCTCAAACCCCTTAATTCATTATTTAGCTCCTTTAAGTAAATACTTGGAATTTCGAATTGAATTCGCAATTCCCCATTGAATAAATCGAGGCATGAGCGGAGAAAACTCAATATTGTTTTCTTTATATCTTCATCTCAATTCTGAGCTTTTAAAGTAGCAATCTCTCCAAAATTGATTAAATTAATTTTTATCCTAAAATCAAAATATTGTTATGCTTGATATGATCGATATTTGAATACATACTTCTGGGCATCTAGTTATTGAAACTCTTCAAAAGTATGTTAATTCAATTAATCCTAAAGTCCTTATTCCTATACTTACTGCTGATCCTTCGCGATACTAAAGCTTATTTTCTGTTTCTAGCAAATGCTTGAAGGATGGGGAATTATTCGAGATATAAAAATAAATTTACAGCATAGTTTATAATTTTATGATTTCATAAACATTTCATATATGAATTATGGTGAAATAAACCAAAGTGAAAAAATCAGCAATCATGGCTTCAAGATTTAGATCTAACAATAATCTATCTCGTTAGTGGAAAAAGAGAAATAGTAAAAAATGGGCGATTTAATAAAAAGTATAATATAACAGTGCCGAGAGAAAATGAAGATATGAAATATTTGGTAGAAAGCATTAATTTTTGAAAACATATGGATAATAAAATTGGAATCGGATAATAATATTTCAATTAAAGGAAAAATTGATATGAGGTTCGAACTTTTAGAAATCGCAAAAGTTTTCTTGAAGCTTGGTTTAATTGCTTTTGGAGGACCGGCGGTTCATATAGCATTATTTGAAGATGAGTTTACAAACAAACGGAAATGGTTGGATCGGCAGCACTTTTTGGATCTTGTTGGGGCAACTAATTTAATTCCCGGTCCCAATTCTACTGAGATGGCATTACATATTGGTTATCAACGCGGCGGAATATGGGGGCTAATTATTGCTGGATTCTCTTTTATTATTCCAGCAGTTTTAATAACCGGCTTCATAGCTTACCTTTATTCCTTATATGGAAATCTCCCCAAACTACAGCCTTTTTTAATTGGTATTAAACCCGCAATTATTGTCATCGTATTAAATGCAGTTTATAAATTAGGAATAAAAGCACTCAAAGGATGGAAGCTTATTTTTATTGCTATCTCAATTTCGATAATAAATTTTCTTGGAGTCAATGAAGTAATTTCAATAATTATGGGAGGAATTATTGGAAGTTTATTTATATATCTATCCGAGAAAAAAAATATATTTAGCTCATTCTCTCCACTAATATTATTTCCGATCGCAAGTTTAGTCCAACAATTAGCCGAGAAAGAAACTCTAAATATCTCATTAACAAAGATATTTTTTGTATGTCTTAAAATTGGGGCTGTTTGGTTCGGAGGCGGTTATGTCCTTGTAGCATATTTTAATGGTGAATTTGTACAAGGTCTTGGCTGGCTAACCGAAAAAGAGCTTTTAGATGCAATTGCAGTAGGACAATTTACACCCGGACCTTTCCTTTCTTCAGCCACATTTATAGGTTATCAGATTTCAGGTATAGGCGGAGCAATAGCTGCAACATTAGGTATTTTAATTCCTTCTTTCATTTTTGTCTTGATTCTAAATCCTTTTGTGGCAAAGCTTAGAGCTTCAAAAATATTTTCGGCTTTTCTTGATGCAATTAATGCAAGCGCTGTGGCTGTGATGTTTGTAGTGGTAATTAATCTTGGTGTGGATATTTTATTTAATTCCCGATCGGGTTTTGATTGGGGTGCTTTATTAATAGTTTTATTATCCTCCATAGCATTTTTATCAGTTAAAAAACTAAATTCCGCTTACATAGTATTGGGTGGTGCTATTTTAGGATATCTGCTTCAATCGATCTGATGATTTTTATTGAACTTGATGCTATCGATTATTGTCGAAACCAAATCATATTATTATCTTGAAGGAGTCAAATGGCAGAGGGTTTTTCGGCTACTCCTAAATCCGCTGCTGTTATGAAAGAGGTAGGAATTGATTTAACAAAAAGTTTAACCAAGAGAGCAGTTCAATTTATAAAACAACCTTTTGAATGTGAATAAGGAGAATAGAAATAAATTCGGATTAAGAATTAAATATTATAGTTAAAAACAAATACTCATCAATAGCGGTTCAGCAATCTTCATGCGGATGCAGTTCTGATCAAGCAGGGATAAATATGATAGGTACCGAATATAATTTTATTTATGGTCATATTGATTCTGCAGATTTAGGATAAGGCTGCGGAATTCCGACAGAATTTGCAGCATAACAGTCAAAGGTAAAAAATAGACTACTTTTATTAAGGATAACTATTACCGATGCTTTTTCCTTCTCAATTGATAAGTCACTAAAACTAAATTGATACTTACATATAAATAGGAGATAATCTCCCATATTTAATTAATTCAATATTTTAAGTAAATAATTTTGCTTAAGTGATTAATTTATTTTGGTTCCCAGAGGCATCTTTTAGGAGAAACGATTGTTCCTTCCTTCTTTAATAGTTCCATTGTCTTATCTACAATTTTACGATCAAGTCCGGTTAATTCAGTAATCTTTCCTGCATTTAGAGGAGTTCCCTCTTTCTTCATAACTTTTAAGATAAGATCTTTTGCTTCCATTTTTTCTCCATTAGATTTTAGATTTTTTAAATATAAATACATATCATAGTCTAATTAAAATCCTCTATTAAAAATATTAAATAAAGAAGAATAATATCGGATTTAATTATATTTGAGGTAGTGGCATATTGCAGATGCGATAAACTCTATATATACAAACATTCTTAAATTAATTGCGATAAAAAAATGATCGAATTAGAAAAACTTGGTTTTGATAAATGGTTTCAAGAAAACATTGATTCAGCCAAGTTGAATGACCGTCAAATAGCAAGAGTAGTTTCGGTCAATAAAAATAGTTTTATGGTATCTAATGGGAAAACTGATATCTATGCTGAATTAACAGGCAAGTTTTTATTTAATTCAGAATCACCGGAAGATTTACCAACCGTAGGTGATTGGGTTTATGCTCAATTATTTGATGATGAGTCTTTTGCTGTAATTCACGAAATTATTCCCCGAAAAAATTTATTGAAGAGGAAATCTTCCGGGAATAAAATCGATTACCAATTGATAGCTGCAAATATTGATAAGGCAATAATCGTTCAAGCATTAGATAGCAATTATAACTTAAAAAGATTAGAACGCTATTTGGTAATGATAAATGAGAGTCATATAACTCCGATAATATTTTTAAGCAAAAGTGATCTCATTAGTGAAGATGAAATTCAGAGTAAGGTGGGCGATATAAACAAATTAACGCCGGGGATTAAAATCGGATCATTCAGCAATATAAATTTTTCAGATATAGAACCCATTAAAGCATATTTTACTCCAGCCGAAACATATTGTTTGATCGGCTCTTCGGGAGTTGGTAAAACCACATTATTAAATAACCTTATCCATCAAGACTTATACAAAACTCAATCGATAAGAGAAAAAGATGGTAGAGGACGGCATACAACCACTCGAAGGGAATTAATAGTTATTGATAATGGAGCGATAGTAATAGATAGTCCCGGAATGCGGGAACTTGGGATTATTTCGGCAGAATCGGGTCTCGATGATACTTTCAACGAAATAGCAGAACTTTCACAAAGGTGCCGTTTCGATGATTGCACACATACCATAGAAAAAGGATGTGCGGTTTTAGATGCACTTCAGAAAGGAGACATTTCTCAAGAAAGATATGATAATTATATTAAGATGTATAAAGAATCGCTGTATAACGAAATGTCATATCAGGAAAAAAGGGCAAAAGATAAAAAGTTCGGCAAAATGATGCACAATTATTTGAAGAATCACAAAAAGAATTGAGATTTTTTATTTATTTAGTTGTCATAAGCAATTTTTTATAGTTTATTAATATATTTTACTAATTTTCAAATACTTTTTTACAAAATATATATTTTATAGAAAAGAAAATATTGAATTATAATTTTAAGATTCATAATAATTACCTATTCAAACTTAAGAGGAGAAAAGTAAATGCCAGAACCACGTGTAATCATTAAAAGGTGGTTAAAAAATTATATTGATGAAAACCATCTCTCTGATTTGTTTTTCACGATTCTTACACAATCTCCTATAAAAAAATTTACCAATAATTTTGGATTGGTTGCATATATTAAAAATTTTAAAGATATGTTTAGATTTCGTCAGGGATTTCAACATATAAAAATAATCTTAAATGAAGATCTGACCGAAAATGGAATTAAATCTATAGGTATATATTTAGAAACAGGTAGTAATGATAATAATGATTGGGCTTTATTAATGACCGATATATATGAGAATGACAAATATAAAAATATTGCAATTAATGAAACTAATAAAATAATAGAAGAGGAAAAGAAAGAAATTCTTATAGTGAAAAAGAATAAAATTTGGGAAAGAATTTCTAATATTAATAATTTACAGGAACTTAAGAATTTATCCGCCACTGAATTTAAAATAATTGTTCCAATTAGTGGTGAGTTTGAAAAAGACAAACAATTAATTTATCGAATATTTAAAATTTATTGGGCGTTAAGCTATCATTGGCTAGATAATAAATATGATGATCACAAAAAGACAAAACTTTTAGTAAACCAATTTTTGGGAATAGAAATGGCAGATGAAAAAGTAACTGCTACAAGCACCTCAAATGAATTTTATAATATTTCTAAACAATTCAACAATATTATTCTTCAAGGACCTCCCGGAACAGGTAAAACTTATTCTGCCATAAATCTTGTTTATGAAAGAATTAAAGAAAGTCTGGCTAGCGACACTCTTGAATTCAGTGAATTTAAAAACAGAGAAAAGTTTCAAGATAGATGGGAATTAGTTCAATTCCATCCAAGTTATTCTTATGAAGATTTTGTTATGGGATATTTGATGAATGAAGATGGAAAATTTGAAGTAAAAGAAAAGATTTTTACCTCTTTTTGTAAACGTGCTTTTAATAATCCTGAAAATGAATACTTCTTAATAATAGACGAAATTAATAGAGGTGATATATCTAAAATTTTAGGAGAACTGATTTTAGGTTTAGAATATAGAGATATGGAAATAAAAACAGCATATGGCATTCCAATTACAATTCCTAAAAATCTTATTATCATTGGAACAATGAATACAGCAGATAGATCTATTGCTATTATAGATTATGCACTGAGACGAAGATTTGTATTCCATACACTAAGCCCTGATTTAAATAAATTAGAAAAAATAATGATTGGAAAAGAAGAATGTCTTGTTAAAACGACATTAGCTTTATTTGAAAAGTGCAACGGACTCTTCAACGGTGATAAAGATTTCGCTGTTGGGCACACTTACTTTATTTCAAATACAAAAGAAGAATTAATTAGAAAAATGAAATTCCAGGTTGTTCCTCTTTTAGAAGAATATAAAAAGGAAGGTATAATTAATAATATTGATGAGTTCGTTAAAGAAATAAATCAGTACTAATAAAATGGATATTACCAAATTTGAATTACAAGAATTTTCTGATCTTGGGATTGATCAAAAGACATTTAGTGAATTAAGGGAAATAAAAGGTTATGACAATCTATTTGATTTACGTGTTGAACCATGTATAGATAATTCTTTATTTAATTTTTCTATTAAATCTAAAAATATTGTTGGAGTTCTCAGCTCTAGCGAATACCAAGTAATAGTAAAACCGAAAATAGAAAGTGCAAATATTTTCTTAATGATGAACTATGCGTTTGGATTTGAAATTAATTTTCCGAATGATAAAAGTGAACTTGAAAAATTACCAGATGAAATACAATATCTATTTGCTTATTATTTCTTAGAAAGTCTTAAAGAATTTCTTAAGAACCACTTTTCCAAAAACTACGTAAAAAAAGAAGAAGTCTTTAATGCCTGCATTAAAGGAAAAGTAGAGTTGTCAAAATATTTTAAAAAATATATACCTGCCGGTAAAAGAAACTTAGTCCCTTGTACATATTTTGATATGAATGCTGATACCTTAGAAAACCAGATACTGCGTTACACTTTAGAAATTATCAGAAAGTTTATTTTTAATGACACTAATATTAATTCAACAATAAAAGAGATCTTAAGACCCAAATCAATTGCTATTGAACCGTATTTGTCGGGCATAACTTTAAGAAAAATAAGACTCGAAGAATTTAATAGAATCCGCTATGTTGGAAGGTTTAAGAATTACAAACCGATTCATGAATTATGTAAATTTATTATTAGTAATAATCAAATGAAATTAGATTCTAGTACTTGTCCATTTAGGTCTTTTATTTTTGATATGAATAAACTTTTCGAGAAGTATGTAACTGGAGTTATTAAAAAAGGTGCAAAATATTATGGATTTGAATCACAAGAAAATTTTATATATTCATCTACGGCTTTTTCAAAAACAATAAAACCTGATATCACTTTAACAGATAAAAATAATTTCAAAATTGTTATTGATGCTAAATATAAAAATGTTTTAACTAATGAAGAGGAACCAATAATATCAAACATTACAAATAGTGATCTTTTTCAATTGATTGCCTATTCAAAACATGAAAAAATTAATGCTTCAAAGTCTATTTTAGTTTATCCTTTATATGGAAAAGCAACTGAAACTCAATTATTGAAAATAAAAGGATTTGAGGATTCTTCAAAGTATTATTTAGTTGGAATACATGTTACTGATATCGAAAAGAAAACGATACTTTTCCAAAAACATATCAATAATATTATTTATGATGAAAAATAACAGGAAATATTCAGAGGGAATTATTTTTAATTCCCCCTTTATTTATCTCACATCAATTCAAATGACTTAGTACTTCATCTGAGATTATGTCTGCTACGAGTTTGTCGCCATAGGCATTTAGTACTCCTCTTCTTCCATTCTCATAAAATAGAATCAGTCCGTCATCATATATCGGTTGAGAATCGAATTTCCCATAAAATTCCAGCTTTCCCCATATATCCATAAATCCCCAATAGCCGTTTAGCTTCATGAATACTACTCCATAGTTATACTCAACAATTTTATCATAAACAAAACCAACAGCTACTTCATTAAATCTTATTCCACCCCAATAGCCATCTTTTTTTACAAAGTAAATCCCATTTCTCATATACGCAGCATCTTCATAAATCGGTGGGAGGACTATATCCCCAGCAGTATTTATGAATCCCGCTTTGCCATCCAAAACAAAAGCAGCTTGGTCATTAATAAAGCGCGATACTTTATCATACTTAAATGGGATCTTTATATTTCCTTCACCATCCAGAAATCCGAATTTCCCATTGTCGCACATTCTCATTAATCCGCATGAATATAGATCATTATCATCAATTAAATCTTTGGGACTCATAATTTTTCTTTTATATCGGCAATCTACTATATACCCCCCTTTATTATTCATCATCCCTTCAGTAAAGCATTCGATTGATTCATCTAATAGTCCGACTTTTACAATTCCATCTCTAAATTCATCAGCAAATATCGCTTCATCAAATTCAGCAATTACTTCCTCATTTTTATTTATTAGAAATGTTTTAGGAGGATTAAAAACAAAAGATAGACCTTCACTAAATTCGCTATAAGCAAGGTATTTTGGTTCAATTACGATTTCACCTTTTTTATTGATAAAACCAAATCCATTATCTTTATCTATCGCAGCCATTCCATCATAAAAACTTCCAATATGTGCACCTGGGAACCAGGCATTAGTGCTATTATCTAATTGCAATCCCTTTTCTATAAATAAACCATTTTTCCGATAAATTGTAGCACTTCCTTCGAAGAATGGACCTTTTACTAATTTTTCTTGTTTCGGTTGCATAGTCTTCTCCCCTTTAGATAATTAACGAAAATTACCCTACTAAAATAAATAGAGAAGTGAATTATGAACGTATCATTTAATGATACTAATGAGAGTTACTTTACCCTTTCGCTATGCTATCCATCTTTGAAGCGAGGTTAAAATCGAGTGATGTTATTCCGCCTGCATCATGTGTAGCTAGTTCTACTTTTACTTTGTTATATGAGTTCGACCAATCGGGATGATGGTCTAAGGATTCAGCAATGATCGCCGCTTGAGCCATAAATCCGAATGCCTGAACGAAATCATTAAACTCAAATTCACGGGAAAGTTTATCTTTTTTTATTGACCATTTAGTATGTTTTTCTAAGAAGAGTTCTATTTCAATTTCAGATGCTTTTGATAATGCCATTGCCTATTCCTTTTCTTTAATTATTATAGATAAAAGAACCGAGAGCGATAATGTTACTAAAATAACCAACAATGATATTGCTGCAGAAATTTCAATAATACCGGAGATCAACATTTTTACTCCGATAAATAAAAGTATAAAAGAAATTCCGTATTTAAGATAACGAAAAAGATTAATAATTCCGGACAGTGCAAAAAAGAGTGAACGTAAACCTAGTATAGCAAATAGATTAGAAGTAATTGCAATGAAAGGGTCTTGCGTTATCGAAAGCACAGCCGGAATTGAATCGAGAGCGAATATTACATCTGTGGATTCGAGCATTATAAGAGTTATAAATGCTACCGTTACATATAATTTCTTTTTATGGAATACAAAAAAATGTTTTTTGCTCGCTTCTGTATCAATGGGTAATATTTTTTTTGCGATACGCACGAATATATTTTTACCGGGTTCGGATTCTTCATCTTCGGAATATAATATTTTGAAAGCTGTATATAATAGTACAGCACCAAAAACATAACTCATAAAACTAAATTTATTGATCAGCTCCACGCCCGCAGTAATAAATAAAATCCTAAGAACGATTGCTCCAATAATTCCCCATTTAAGTATAACAGGTTGATATCGGTCTTCAATTCTCATTGTTGCAAAAATCATAATGAAAACAAATAGATTATCTACCGAAAGCGAATATTCTATTATATAACCGGTAATAAATTCAATCGATTTTGTTTTTCCATAAGGGAGGAAGAAATAAATTAAGAGACCGAAAATTAATGCTGTAGTTATCCATAAAGAAGTCCAGATTAATGCGGATTTTATACCAACTGCACCCGAACGGTGATCCGTTATAAACATATCGATTATAAAGACAATCGAAAAGAGAACTACAAATCCTATCCAAAATAGTATATGTATATCCATAATTTTATTTCAGAATAATTCAACAAAAGAATTATTCGCTTCCCAGAAGAAAAATATATTTAATAGTACAATTTAATCTAAAGCTATATTAATAATAAGTAATACTAAACCGATTTAGTGAATGTTCCTCATAAAGCATTAAAAAATATTTCAGAATAGGATAAGAATATACTATATTAGCAAAATATTTTTAACATTTTCACACGGATTAAATCATGCAAAAAATAATTTCAAGAATTGTTTTCATATTATTTTTAAGTGCATCTTTAGTTTACTCACAAGATGCGACATTCAAAAAAATGGTTGAATTAGGCACGAAAGACAATCAATCGATGCGTCATTTAGATTATCTTTCTAATGTATTCGGAGGCAGGATCACCGGCTCGAATGCTTATAATAATGCACGCGACTGGGTAGCAAATGAATTAAAGAGTTGGGGAATGGAAGTGGAATTTGATTCGGCGGGTACAGTGCCTGTTGGATTTAATAGAGGACCTTGGTTTGGGAAAATTATATCACCAGAGCCGATGCTCTTAGAATTTGCAACACCCTCATACACAGCCGGAACTAAGGGTAATCAAAAAGGGCATGTTGTCATTCTTCCTTCCGATGAAAAAGAATACAATGCAATCAAAGGTAAGTTAAAAGGTGCTTGGGTATTGATTGAGGGCATTAATGATGGACTCCCGCGCGATAGAGATTCGATTAGCCCGCTTACAACAAAACTCACAGAAGCAGGTGCTCTCGGGACAATAATGCTTACAAAATCCCCTATCCGTGTTCTCGATGCCAAAACAGTAACAGCATGGGAAAATCTTCCTAAGCTTTGTGATATAAGATTATTAGATACTAACTACAATAAAATAAAATCGCTTGTTGCAGAAGGCAAAGAAGTAATTTTAGAATTTGATATAAGAAATCATTTTTATCCGGGACCAATAACATTCAGCAGTGTAATAGGTACGATTAAAGGCACAACTTTTCCTGATGAATATATCGCACTCGGTGCTCATCTCGATTCTTATGATGTGGCTGATGGTGCAGTGGATAATGGCAGCGGTGTAGCAAGAATGATGGAAGCAGTTCGCTTATTAGTAAAATCGGGTGCGAAATTAAAACGCTCATTAAGTTTACAGATATATGCCGCTGAAGAGAGAGGTTTACTCGGTTCAAAAGCATGGGTAAATAAACATAAAGAATTACTTCCAAAAATAACTGTAATGCTAAATCATGATAGCGGTACAAACCCTGTTATCGGATTAGGCGTACCGAACCCGATTTTTGATGCTGTTCGTCCAGTTGTAGCACCTGTTGAGAGTTTAAAACTAAAATATCCCTTTGCTTTAACGCAGACCGGCAAATACAGAAAAGCAGGAAGAGGCGGAACAGATAGTCATTCATTTAATATGGAAGGGGTACCTGCACCGTGGCTTATAACTAGAGGACCGCATCAATATGGAACAATTTGGCATACAGATTTAGATAGCTACGATCAAGTTATACCTGATGCTCAGGAGCAATCTTCTTTGATTATAGCATTACTCACCTATCAAATCGCAAATATGGATAAGATGCTTCCGAGAGAAGATGCATTTTTAGAGGATGGAGTTTATGCTGATTTTAATACAAATAAAGGAAGATTTTCGGTTAAATTAGAATATGAGAAAGCACCGATGACGGTATCTAATTTTGTTGGATTAGTTGAGGGAAAAATTAAAAACGATGCTGTTGCCGAAGGAAAGCCATATTTTAATGGTACATTATGGCATCGAGTAGTTCCGGCTCAATTAATTCAGGCTGGTAAATCGGCAGTTACAGGATTCCAAAGCCCGGGATATCTATTCCCAAATGAGATTGTTGATGGATTGAATCATAATGAAGCCGGAGTAATAGCAATGGCCAATGCAGGTCCCAATACTAATGGAAGTCAATTTTATATTACATTATCCCCAGCTGTGGCACTAAATGGGAATTATACGGTATTCGGACATGTGGTTGAAGGAATGGATGTAGTTAATAAAATTGAGCAAGATGATAAAATTGATGCTATTTCGATAACACGTATTGGTGAGAATGCATTAAAATTCAAACCAAATACAGAGTCATTTAAAAAGTTAGTAAAAGAAGCCGAAGGGGAATAACAAAAATTAAAATGCCACCATTCATGAGGTGGCATTTTTTTATCTCATCTTCTATACCATTCGAGAAAAGATTTTTCTAATTTTTGAGAAGTTAATAAGACACAATATCGCCTCTTTAGCCAAACTTTATATTATGCTTGGAAATGGGCTATAAATCGAATAAATCTTATCAAAAACAAAGGAAATAATAGGAATGATTCTTGCAGATATCGGGTATTCTAATAAATAATTGCTTTGAGGTTAAAAATAATGAGTAGTATTGAAGAACTAAAATTAAAGGTTCAAGAGAAATTCAAGAATTGGGAAGAAACCAATTACAAAAAATCAATTAACAAATTCCCCGAAAGATTAAAAGAATTCACAACACAATCTTTTACAAAAGTTGATCCCCTATATTACCAAAACGATTTAGCCGAAAACTATAATGAGAAATTAGGATTTCCGGGTGAATATCCGTTTACAAGAGGAATTCAGCCGACTATGTACAGGGGTAGATTTTGGACTATGAGACAATATGCAGGTTTTGGAACTGCAAAAGAATCGAATGAAAGATATCGTTATTTATTGGGACAGGGACAGAGCGGTCTATCCATTGCGTTCGATCTTCCAACACAAATCGGTTATGATAGTGATGATAATATGGCTTTAGGCGAAGTAGGAAAAGTTGGCGTAGCAATCGATACATTAGCAGATATGGAGATTTTATTCGATCAGATTCCATTAGACAAAGTATCTACTTCAATGACAATCAATGCACCAGCGGCAGTTTTATTAGCAATGTATATTGTAGTAGCAGAAAAGCAAGGCGTATCGAAAGAGAAAATTAGTGGGACAATCCAGAACGATATATTGAAAGAATATATCGCACGCGGAACATATATCTACCCACCAAAACCATCAATGAGATTAATCACTAACATATTTGAATATTGCGCAAAAGAAGTACCTAAATGGAATACAATTTCGATTTCAGGATATCATATTCGTGAAGCAGGTTCTACTGCCGCTCAAGAAGTTGGATTCACAATTGCAGATGGTATTGAATACACTAATGCAGCAATTAAGGCAGGATTAAGCGTAGATGATTTTGCCGGACAGTTATCATTTTTCTTTAATGCTCATAATGATTTATTAGAGGAAGTGGCAAAATACCGTGCAGCGCGCAGAATATGGGCAAAAGTTATGAAAGAAAGATTCGGAGCAAAGAAAGAAAAATCTCTAATGCTTCGTTTCCATACACAGACTGCCGGTTCTACTCTTACTGCTCAGCAGGTAGATAATAATATAGTTCGTGTTACAATACAAACATTAGCAGCAGTTTTAGGCGGAACACAATCGTTACATACAAATTCACGTGATGAAGCATTAGCCTTGCCGACCGAAGATTCAGTAAAAATTGCTCTCCGTACTCAGCAGATCGTTGCTTATGAAAGCGGGGTTACGAACACAATCGATCCGCTTGCCGGCTCTTATTATGTAGAAGCATTAACCGATCAGATCGAAAAAGAAGCAGAAGAATATATTTCAAAAATTGATTCACTCGGTGGAATGATTCCTGCAATCGAGCAAGGTTATGTTCAGACCGAAATTCAGAGATCTGCTTATAAATTCAATCAGGAATTAGAAGCAAATGAAAGAATAGTAGTCAGCTTGAATAAATTCACAGAGAAAGAAGCCCCAAAAGGAAAGCTTTTAAGAATCGATGAAAAAGTTCAGCAGGAACAGATTGCATTCTTAAATAAAGTAAAAAGTGAAAGAGACAACGATGCAGTAAAAGAAAAATTAGCGACATTAAAAACAGCCGCACAGGGTGATGATAATTTAATGCCATTAATTCTTGATGCAGTCAGGGCTTATGCAAGCGTGGGCGAGATATCCAATACATTGCGTGAAGTTTATGGCGAATATAAAGAACATGTAGTAATTTAATAAAAGGTATAGATTATGAAACTAAATAAAATAGAACATATTGGAATTGCAGTAAAAGATATTGATGTTGCAATAAAGTATTATCAAAAAGTACTCGGATTAGAATGTTATAATATTGAAGAAGTAAAAGATCAGAAAGTAAGGACAGCATTTTTCATGGTTGGAGAAACGAAAATAGAATTATTAGAATCTCTTGAACCGGATGGACCTATTGGTAAATTTATTGAAAAAAAAGGAGAAGGAGTTCATCACATTGCATTCGCAGTGGATAACGTAATGGATTCATTAAAAGAAGCTGAGGAGAAGGGTGTTCAACTTATAGATAAGGCACCCCGAAAAGGAGCAGAAAATATGAATATTGCATTCTTACATCCTAAAAGTACATTTGGTGTATTAACTGAATTTTGTGAAGCGAGTGAATAAAAAAAATAATTTTTAGAAAATAAAAGAACTTAAGGAGTTCAAATGGCAATTGAGGAAAAAATAAAAGAGCTGATGGAGATGCGAGCCAAAGCAAGATTGGGCGGCGGCGAAGCTCGTATTAAATCACAACACGAAAAAGGTAAATTCACTGCACGCGAAAGAATTGATATGCTTTTAGATGAAGGCAGCTTTGAAGAGTTTGATATGTTCGTTTCGCATAGAACTGTTGATTTCGGTCTTGATAAGCAATCATATCTTTCTGATGGAGTTGTAACAGGTTATGGTACAATTGATGGTAGGTTGGTATATGTATTTTCTCAAGATTTTACTGTATTCGGAGGATCTCTCTCTGAAATGTATGCTCAGAAGATTTGCAAAGTAATGGATATGGCTATGAAAGTTGGCGCACCGGTTATTGGCATTAATGATAGCGGCGGCGCACGTATTCAAGAAGGTGTAAAAAGTCTTGGTGGATATGCTGATATTTTCCAGCGTAATATTATGGCTTCCGGTGTGATACCACAAATTTCAGCAATCTTTGGTCCATGTGCCGGTGGTGCCGTTTATTCACCTGCTCTTACAGATTTTATTATAATGTCTAAAGAAACAAGTTATATGTTCGTTACAGGTCCTAAAGTAGTTAAAACAGTAACCGGCGAAACAGTAACAGATGAAGAGCTAGGTGGAGCGCAGGTGCATGGCTCTAAGTCAGGCGTTACACATTTCGTAGCTGATGATGAACAAGAAGGGATCTTATTAATCAGGAAACTGATTAGTTATATGCCGCAGAACAATTTAGAAGATCCTCCAGTATTACCATGCGATGACCCGATAGATAGACTTGATGATCTATTAAATACTATTATACCTGAGAATCCAAACAAACCGTATGACGTTAAGGATGTAATCCATTCAATAGTCGATTATAATGAATTTGTAGAAGTGCAGAGACATTATGCACCAAACATTATTACAGGATTTTCGAGATTCAATGGTATTCCTGTTGGTATAGTAGCCAATCAGCCCGCATATTTAGCAGGTGTATTGGATATTAATGCTTCGCGTAAAGCGGCACGTTTCGTGCGTTTCTGCGATGCTTTTAATATTCCGGTAGTTACTTTAGTTGATGTTCCTGGGTTCTTACCCGGCACGGCTCAAGAATATGGTGGAATTATTATTCATGGTGCTAAATTGTTATTTGCTTATGGCGAAGCAACAGTCCCAAAAGTAACGGTAGTTCTTAGAAAAGCTTATGGTGGTGCTTATGATGTAATGAGCTCTAAGCATTTAAGAGGTGATATCAACTATGCATGGCCTACGGCAGAGATAGCAGTAATGGGTCCAAGAGGTGCTATCGAAGTACTTCATGCAAAAGAATTAAAAACTATTACTGATCCTCAGAAGAGAGCTGAATTTGTAAATGAAAAAGAGATAGAATATAAAGCTAAATTTGCTAATCCTTATGTAGCGGCAAAATATGGTTATATAGATGACGTAATAGAACCAAGAAATACACGCTTTAGAATAATTAGAGCATTACAGGCATTGGCAACTAAAAAGGATAGCAATCCGCCTAAAAAACATTCTAATCTACCGCTTTAGGAGAAAAAAAAGACAATGACAAAAATAAAAATGAAACGTGTATTATTAATTCTGATGCTTCCGATATTGATGGTTTTGGTTTCTTCATGTGATATAGCAGAGAAGAAAACTAAGATAGAATTTGGACTTAAAGTAGGCGAGACCTATTCAATCCAAATTTCTAATTTAATTAAGAGTAATGAAGAATTAGATAATATAATAATTAAAAAAGATGAAAGGGTTCTAGCCGGATTTTCTTTTACTCCCACTTCAATATCCCCTGATGGAGAAATTCATTTAAAGGGATCGATTAATTTTATTGAAGTAATGAAAGAAGGTCCTTTAGGACAGATAGCATATAATTCAATGGTGGATACGAGTGATATTCCTATAATGGCGAAACCATATTACAATATTCTTAATAAAGAATTTTCTCTTAAGATATTAAAAGATGGTACTGTAAATGCTGTATATGGAATGGATTCGATACTTGTACATTCAATGGATGATTTTGAAATAGAAGAGCCGCAATTAATTGCTTATTTAGAAGAATCATTAGAAAATCAGTTTAGTAATGAAGTACTTTTTGAGCAATTTGAAAGAATGTTTGCTGTATTCCCAACTAAACCGGTTGGAGTCAATGATACTTGGAATAAAAGTGTAAAGCTATCGGCTAAAACTCCATTACTAATTGATAATGAATATCGTTTATTAGAACGTAATAATGGTGTTGCAATAATAGCAGTTAATTCAAGAATCGCATCTGATAAAGATAGAATCAAAACAAATCCAAGAAGATTTGTAGATCAAGATTTGGTTGGAACTCAGATGGGTAAGGTTCAGATAGATGAGATTACGGGTTGGATAGGAAGAGCTAAATTTGAATATAAGATTCACTCTACAAGAAACAACACACCTTCAAAACAAAATGCAGGGAAGCCTCTTTTAGTTTTGAGTGAAATTGAGATTAAGTATGAGCCATTCGCCAGCAGTGCATTTAGAGATATTGCTTTTACTCCTGATGCAGTATTAAAAGGTGATGGAATTGGAATGACTCTTACAGGAATGGGTGTTGTATTTAGTTCTTTAATCCTTCTTTATATACTCTTTTCAAATATGAGGCGGGTAATAAATTTCCGATTTAGATTTGGCAAAAAAGAAAATCAAGCAGACTCTGACTCTGCAAAAGCAAAACAATTAGAAAAAGAAGAAGCAATGACCGGAGAAATAAATGCGGCAATTGCAGCAGCACTATTTTTCTTATCACAAGAAATGCATGATACAGAAAATACAGTATTAACAATTAAAAGAGCATCTAAAACATATTCGCCATGGAGTAGTAAGCTTTATGGTATTAGACAGAATCCAAGATAATAAACGGATGGAAAAATGAAAAAATTCAAATTTAAGATTCATGGCAATAAGTATGACGTAGAAGTTCTAAACGTCGAAGATAATATAGCAGAAATAGATGTAAACGGAACAACATATACGGTAGAAGTCGATAAAGACTTAAAACCCGTTAAAACGCCAAAGATGGTTCGTTCTGTGGCAGTACCATCTAATGAGACCGCAAAGTCACAACAAAAGACTAGTAGTCCCTCTGCACCTAAAGGTGTAGGTACAATTAAATCCCCTCTCCCTGGTGTAATACTTAATGTATTAGCTAAAGAAGGGCAACCGGTAAAGATAGGTGATCGCATTTTAATTCTTGAAGCTATGAAAATGGAAAACAATATAGAAGCCGATAAAGAAGGAATCATTAAATCGATAAAAGTAAAAGCCGGTGATTCCGTTTTAGAAGGTGATTTATTAGTTGAAATTGGGAGAGATTAATGGAAGGTCTTTATAAATTTTTTGAATACTCAGGATTTGCTAATATAACACCGGGGCACGTAATAATGATTGCCGTGGGGCTAATATTTATCTATTTAGCAATAGCGAAAGAGTATGAACCATTATTATTAGTACCAATTGGTTTTGGTATAATTGTCGGTAATATCCCTTTTGTGGAAAATATTGGACTTCAATTAGGAATCTATGAAAATGGTTCAGTAATGAACTATTTATATTTCGGTGTATTGAAAGGCGTTTATCCCCCACTTATTTTCTTGGGTATCGGAGCAATGACCGATTTTTCTACATTATTATCGAATCCGAAATTAATACTTCTCGGAGCTGCTGCACAAGTCGGAATCTTTTTAACCTTTATGGGTGCTCTGGCTCTTGGTTTTACGCCTGAACAAGCCGCATCTATTGGTATTATAGGTGGAGCAGATGGACCGACAGCTATATTCCTTTCATCAAAATTAGCACCTGAATTAGTAGGCGCAATTGCAATATCAGCATATTCATATATGGCATTAGTGCCTGTACTTCAGCCGCCAATAATGAGATTGCTTACTACAAAAGAAGAACGCGTGATAAGGATGAAACCACCACGCGCAGTCTCTAAAGTAGAAAAAATAATGTTCCCAATTATCGGATTATTATTAACTACATTTATAACTCCGAGTGCATTACCACTTCTTGGCATGCTATTTTTTGGTAATATTTTAAAAGAGAGTGGCGTAACAAAAAGATTAGCAGATACAGCAAAAGGTTCTTTAATTGATATTGTTACTATTCTTATTGGATTAACTGTCGGTGCTTCAACGCAGGCAACTACATTCCTAAGACCACAATCGATATTGATCTTTGGTCTTGGAGCAGTTTCTTTTATGGTTGCTACCGCAGGTGGAGTTCTATTTGCTAAGTTTATGAACCTATTCTTAAAAGGCGAAAATAGAATTAATCCATTGATTGGAAATGCGGGTGTATCAGCAGTTCCGGATAGTGCACGTGTTTCTCAGATTATTGGTCAAGAATACGATAAGACAAATCATTTATTAATGCATGCAATGGCACCAAACGTAGCAGGAGTAATTGGCTCCGCAGTGGCTGCCGGTATATTAATGAGTTTCTTGCTTCGCGTATTATAGCAGGAAAAATTCCCCTTTAATTTTCCAAATAAAGTTTTATCTTGCTTTATTGATTAACACAGGAAAGTTATGAGGGGAATTATTTTATCCATAATTGCATTCTTATTATTGAATGTAACCATATATCCACAGTCGGGAGCAGAGCTCTGCTCTTCTACCAAAATTAAATCATACGAAAAATTATTGAAGTCCGACCAGATAAATTATCCGGGCGATGATAATATCGATATTACATATTATAAATTAGACCTTCAATTCTTTTACGCATCGAAATTTTTGAACGGTATCGTTAATATAAATGGAGTATCGAAGAAAGAAAATCTAACACAGATAATTCTTGATTTGAATAGATTATTAACAGTGGAAAGAGTTTTGTTCGAAAACCAAGCTCTTTCAGTGACTCAAACAATTCAAAATAGATTATACATCACTTTACCGGAAACGCGAAAACTAAAATTTAATGAACCATTTTCACTCGAAATAAAATATAGCGGATATCCAGCAAGCAGCGGTGGATTCGGTACAATTGCATTTGGGGATCGTGGATTAAAATCGATCTATACATTAAGTGAACCTTATGGCTCTAAAGATTGGTTTCCTTGCAAAGATACGCCAGCTGATAAAGCAGATTCATCAGATGTTTGGATAACCTCAGAGCCATTTTTTGTTTCTGTATCTAATGGCAAGCTAATGGAAACTGTAACTAATCAAGATGGTACAAAAACATATAAATGGAAAAATCATTACCCTATTGCACCCTATTTAATTTCGGTTGCAATGTCTAATTTTGTAGTTTATAATACTTCATTTAATTATGAAGAAGGCAAATCGATGCCGGTGGATCACTACATTTATCCTTCATATTGGTCAGAAAAAACTAAAAGTGATGTGGATAAGACGATTGATATGCTTAGAATTTTTACAGAGAAATATGGAGAATATCCATTCATTAAAGAAAAATATGGACATGCGCAATTTGGATTCGGCGGAGGAATGGAGCATCAAACCATTTCTTCTATGGGTACTTTTGAAGAGACGGTAGTGGCGCATGAACTCGCACATCAATGGTTTGGTGATAAAGTAACATGTAAGAACTGGGAAAATATTTGGCTTAATGAAGGATTTGCTACATACTCGGAATCGATCTATTTAGAAGCAAAATATGGCAATGCTTTATTTATGAATGATGTTCAAGCGAATATGACCGCTGCAATGAGTGCTCAAGGTTCACTATATCTTAAAGATATCAGCAGCGTTAATGCAATTTTTAATTATAACCGTTCTTACGCAAAGGGAGCAATCGTTCTACACATGCTACGTGGTGTTTTGGGAGACGACAATTTTTTCAAAGCACTGAAGATTTATCACGATAAACCACAATTAAGATATGGAGTAGTAACAACAGAAGACTTCCAAAGTGTCTGCGAAGAAGTAAGCGGAATCTATCTTGATTATTTTTTCAGAGAGTGGATCTACGGTGAGAACTATCCGAAATATAATATCGGTTGGAATTATTCTTTAGTCGCTGGAACGACTAAGTACAAATTATTATTTAGATTAAATCAGGTTTCTAATAATAATCCTCAATTTTTTAAGATGCCTTTCGAGCTTAAGATCAATTTCGGAGGCAAGAAGGATACTTTAGTTACCAGTTTTAATTCTTCTCAAGAAGAGGCATTCGAATTTATTGTAAATGACAAGCCGATTTCTATCACATTCGATCCAAATACAAAAATATTAAAAGAAGTACTTTCTATCTCAGCTGTTAGAGATGAATCAAAACTACCTGAGGGATATTCACTTAGTCAAAATTATCCTAATCCTTTTAATCCAACTACTAACATTGAATACTCGCTCCCTGCTTCGGGAAATGTTAAGATCATCCTATTTGATGCTATCGGAAATGAGATAAAAGTGTTAGTAAATAAATATGAAGATGGTGGATATCATAAAATAGAACTCAATGCAGAAAATTTAGCCAGCGGTATTTATATATACAAAATTGAGACCAATAATTTCATCGATTCAAAAAAGATGATTTTAGTTAAATAATTTTCTTTATTTTTACGAAAAAAAAACGATAATAAATATGAACTATATCAGCAGAATTGGAGTTGTTATATTATTAATAGTTTTATTCACTACAACAAATAGCGAAGGAGCAAAATTGTTTGTAAAAGAAAGATATGTTTCAAAGGATACTATTCACTTTATACAAAGACAAAAAGAACTTGATAGAATATATTCAGATAAAAAATTAGGTTCATTTTTAGAAAATGGAAAAACGGTATTTAGATTATTCGCTCCATCAGCTATCGAAGTAAAATTATTAACCTTTAAAAAAGTCGATAGCGAAAAATCTAAAGATTATTCATTGACTAAAGATGAGAATGGTGTTTGGGAAATAAGTATAGCCGGTGATTTATGCGGCACATATTATGGTTATAAAGTATTTCATACAGGTGATGACTTAAATAGCGAAAAACCGTTATGTATTGATCCATATTCAAAATCAGTTGCTACTTATACAACATACCGGAATCCAAGAAAATCGATTGTTTATAATAAAGATTATAATTGGGAAGGTGATACTTGGATTCAACGAGACTGGAGAGACTTAATTATATATGAGATGCACGTCAGGGATATGACTATCCACGCAAGCTCGGGTGTAAAAGAAAAAGGGACTTATAAAGGATTAGTTGAGAAGAAAAGAACCGGAGGATTAGAATACCTAAAAACATTGGGGATTAATACAGTTGAACTCCTCCCAGCCCAAGACTTTGGATATATAGAAATACCATTTAAGGATTCAGTTGCAGGGCAATTTAATACTTGGAATCCGTATGAGAGAAATCATTGGGGTTATATGACCGCAGCATTTTTCGCTCCCGCATCCTATTACAGTCAGCAGACAAAAGAACTGAAATGGAATAAATGGATGGGAGCTGATTCCAAGCAGATTACTGATTTTAAGGATATGGTTAAAGGATTTCATAAAGAAGGTATTGCCGTAATGATGGATGTGGTTTATAACCATTTATCGGAATATGAGATTGGCAATTTAAAAGAGATTGATAAAGAATATTATTTCAGATTAGATAATAAAGGCAATTGTATTGCAGTAAGCGGATGCGGCAATGATCTCAAGACAGAACGAAAAATGACGCGAAGATTAATTATTGAAAGCATTCTTTATTGGATGAAAGAATATCATATCGATGGATTTAGATTTGATTTAGGGAAGCTGATCGATTGGGAAACTATTGAAGATATAATTCACGAAGCAAAGAAAATTAATCCGAGTGTCGTATTTGTATGCGAGCCATGGGGCGGAGGATATGATCCACAAGGATTTTCTTTAAGAGGATGGGGTTCTTGGAACGATCAAATTAGAAACGGTATAAAAGGTGAGAATCCATTTACTGATCTAGGCTGGATATTTGGTAAATGGCAAGGCAACAATAATCTTACACGAATTAAGAGCTATGTAAATGGAACTTTGATGCGTGATACTCTCGGTCTATTTATGAAAAAAGAACATTCAGTTAATTATCTTGAATCGCATGATGGTTATACGCTTGGTGATTTTATTCGTTTAGGACTTAATGATGTTGCACCAGATCAAATAATAAAAAATCGTGATAAAAACGCTAAGCTTACTCCAGAGCAATTAAAACTAAATAAGTTAGGTGCATTATTTTTATTGACTTCACAAGGAATGACGATGATCCATTCAGGTCAGGAGTATGCTCGTTCAAAAGTGATTCCACATAATATAAAAGTTGCGGACGAACATAAGGGTAGATTAGACCATAATTCTTATAATAAGGATAATGAAACAAATTATATTAATTATAAACAAGCCGCTACAAATAGAGAATTATTCGATTACTATAAAGGATTGATCCAGCTTCGCAAAACGTATGGTGCTTTTAGACATGCTGAATATGACCAAATAAAATTTGGAGATAATAAAGTAACTCCATTTGCATTCGGTTATTTACTTGAACATGAGGGGAGTACTTTTATTGTGGCATTTAACGCAGACAAAGAAAAAAGCGTAAGTTTTGATCTACCGGAAGGTGAATGGCAAGTGCTTGTAAATAAAGATAAAGCAGGTATTGAAGTAATAAATAATGTCTTCTTAAAGATTGATTTAGACTCATCATCAGGAATGGTGCTTAAAAAGAAAATTTAAGTATTGTAGATAACTTTACGTAGTGATTTTTCGATAGAGGATTTAAAGACTGCAAGATTAACGGGCTTGGTAAATATATACTCCACTCCCAAGTCTTTATATCCTTTTTCTATTTTTGGAGTGATATCACTGCTAAGAACAATTATCGGTGGTTTGATTTTAAATTCAGAAATTGATACCTGTTTTACTAAATCGATTCCTGTCATAATCGGCATTAGATGATCAGTAATTACCAATGCGGGAGAATCAGTTTTGATCAAATTAAATGCTTGCCTGCCATCTTCAGCTTCAATTATTGTATAGTCAGGGATAATGTTTTTGAGGATCTTTGTATAGAGTAATCGGTCTGCTTTTGTATCATCTACGAGAAGAATGATAGTGGACGAAACTGGAATTGTGAAAATAAATTCAGAACCTTTACCGAGAATGCTTTCAACACGGATTTCACCTCCATGCTTTTTAATAATATCATGAACTAAGGACAAACCAAGCCCAGTGCCTTTTTCACCAGATGTTCCGGAAGTCGTAAATTTCGCATCTACTTTGAAAAGTTTTGCGATATCATCTTTTTTAATACCAACGCCATTATCTTTAATCCTGAATTCAATTTTGTTTTTATCATTAGAAGGAGCTGAAGATATGGAGATAGTTCCCCCCTTGCGAGTGAATTTAATAGCATTCGATAAAAGATTATTTACTGCTTGCGAAAACAAACTTTCATCCGCATGAATAAATAGTTCTTTCTGGAAATTTAATTCGATATTGATATTTTTTTGAAGTGCCGCACCGCCTAGAACTTTTAGAGATTTTTCAAAAAGGTCTTTAGAACTGATGCGTTCGGGTTCAAATTTTATTCTACCCGTTTGTATACGTGTATAATCCAAAAGTGAATTAACCAATGAGAGCATACTCTTTGAAGATTCTTGAATAAAATTAATATACTCCTTACTTTTTTCGGTGCTAATATTTTCTTCATTCAGAAGAATATCAGTAAATCCAAGAATTGAACTAAATGGAGTTCTTAAGTCATGAGAAATAATAGATATAAATCTATCTTTCGTTTCATTAAGCTCTTTTAAGTTTTCGGTAAAAGTTTTTAATTCATCATCTGCTTTTTTACTGAGAGAGATATCATTAATAATCCCAAATGCATTGAATACATCCCCTTTAGAATTTCTTACGACCGATATTTTATTTCGAATCCAAACCGTACCGCCAAACATATCTAAAATACGATATTCATAAATTTCGTTATCGCGTGATATATCAGCAAAAAATTCCTTCTGTTTGCTTTTTATTTCATCTAGATCATTCGGATGAATGATATTAAACCATAGATTATTGTCTTTAATAAATTCTTCCGGCGAAAAACCAGTGATTTTTTTTATAGCAGGAGTATAAAGAACAGTCTTTAATTGATTATCGATTCTTTCAGCAACCCAAAACGACTCATCAATATTATTAGCGAGATTTCTATAACGCTCTTCTGATTTTTTAAGAGCATCTTGAGCTTTTTTTTCTTCGGTTACATCACGAATAATCCAAACTGAAAAAATCTCTTTTGATACATCATAAATAGAGATTGAAACTTCAGCAATAAAAACAGTATTATCTGTTCTCACTGCAGCAAATTCAAATCGAGGGGGAATTTCAATACCTTTATTAATACTATTAAGATAGTTGCGAATACTTGAACGATCATTAGTTGATACAAACTCAACAATATCTTTACCGAGTGATGTGCCCGTACTCCCTAAACCGAACATATTAACAAATGAATCATTTATAATTACTAACTTACCATCAGCGACAAGTGCAATACCATCTTTAGAAGCTTCAAATACGGAACGAATAAGAAGAAGATCTTTTTCTGCTTCTTTTTGCAAAGTTATATCAGTTAAAATAGCATTAAAATATATCGGTTCGCCGGCAAGATTATATGAAGGCGTAAAACTTGCAAGTACAATAATTTTCTTTTTATCGGATGCAATTAATGGTAGTTCAATATTTTGATCCTTTTTACTAAATAGATCGTTGAACTTTATTTTATACTTTTCAATATAAAATGGTTCAATAAAATCTATAAAGTTTTTTGTTTTAATTGTATCAGAAGTTTGTTCAGTTAAAAATCGCTCATTAAAAAATGGATTAGAATAAACAATATTTCCACTGAGATCAAGGATACAAATAAACTCATGAGAATTAATAACAATATTTCTAAACTTTTCTTCTGAGTTTCTAAGTTCTCTTTCTAAGAGGTATCTTTCAGTAATATCAGTACAAAGAGCGACAATCATTTTTTCTTTTTCGGAAGAAACAGCAGCTAAACGAATTAAGATTTTTCTTTCGTCATTAGGGTCGCTATTGAGATTTAACTGCCCTTCCCATTTACCTGATAGAGCTACTTCTTCAATTATACTTTCAAAAAAAAGTTTATCGAGCTGTGGAATTACTTTTCCAATGAACTGATTGAATACCTGACTTTTATTATAAACAAATAGCTTAGTGGCTTTCTCGTTCCAATAGATTACATTACCTGAATTATTTAATCCTATAACTGCATCTACAACAGTTGTAACAATTTCGTGATACTTCCTTAGTTCATTAACTTCCTTTGAAGCTTGATTCTCAATTTTAACATCTTCTGAAACATCTTTACCAACAATAAAAACTAATTCATTATGAGAAAGAGAATCAAATATAGGAATAATATTTAAGTCTATATGATATTCACGAAAATTCATTGAAAACGAGAAACGCTGTTTAATAGGTGTTTTTGATTTTGCAGTCATCAGGATTAATTGCTTTAATTCCGGATTAGTAATCCTTTCACTTGCTGTTTTAATCTGGTCATGTGGCTTTTCTATAAAATAATCGAATATAAAAATTGATGAATTGGACTTAAATTTAATATTCAGATCGAGATCGCAAATCATATAATAATCGGAAAGAGAATCTATAACGGAGATTAAGTAATCATTAGCATTAATTAATTCAGTGGAATCAGGTTTATCAATTTTCATATCTTCGACAATTAAAATTCCACCTTGGAACTCTGTACTGACAAAGATAGAAACGCCTTTAACAATTACCGAGAAAGACCCCCCTTTTGCTGTAGGCTTTTTGAAGAAAGAAAATTCAAAATCCTCGGCGAATTGAAGTGCACTTAATTTTTCATTTAAGTCGGTTCTCTCAAAGAGTGGAAGTTCTAAAATTGATTTACCAAGAATTAAATCGGAACTATATTGAATAACTCCGGGAAAGCGAAAAAAATTTTTATTAATAAAAGAGATTTTCCAATCTTTTTGAAAAAAGAGAATACCAAGCGGAAGCGAATTAAAAAACTGCTTTAATTGATCGTCAGAGGAAATATTTTCTATGATGCTGTCTTTATTCATTTTTATTTGGATTAGCGTTAGATGTATTTATTGATTTCGGAAATGATTTTATCCGTTGCCCCTATATTTTCTAAAACATAATTTTTGCAAATCGTTCCCATTTTTTCTTTTACTTCCTTATCGCTAAAGATCAACCTAATAACTCGGTAACATTCCTTTTTATTATTAATTACCTTAGCACCTTTTAATTCAACAAGTTTAAGTGCTTCTTGAGAGTTTTCAATTTTCGAGCCAAAGATAACGGGAATTCCATATACTGCGGGTTCAAGAACATTGTGTATTCCCTGCTTAAAACTGCCTCCTACATAAGCTGCATCTGCATAAGAATACAAAGTAAGCAAAATTCCGATAGAATCGATAATAATTACTTTCTCATTTTGATAATTGTTCAGGAATGAGAAACGAATTGAAGTAACTTCATTTATCAAAGAATGTTCTAATCTTTCGAGATGCATTATAGTTGGTTCATGCGGAACTATAAAAACAATTACTGATGGGTCATTTTGAAGAAGCTTAAGTATAGCGGGAAGAACAACCTCCTCATCACTTTCCCAAGAACTGCCGACCACAAATATCTGTTTACCGGCAAACATACCATCTTTGAACAGTTTCTTATTTTTAGCGGCTAGACTTTTTTGGTATACACGATCGAATCGTGTATCACCTACGGAACAAACTACTTCTTTTTTAATTTCAAAATCGAGAAAGTTTTTTTTATCGATATCCGAAACTGTTAATATTTTTGTGAATCCTTTAAATAGAAATTTATGGAAATCGAGTAAAACCGGCAATTTTCTTTTGCTCGATTCTTTCATTGTTGCATCTACAATAAAATGAGGCACTTCCCTTTCATCTAATTCCCAAAGTAAATTAGGCCAGAAATCGTACCGCATGAATATGACTAAATCAGGTCGGACAAGATTTAATATTCTTTGAGCATTAGTTTTTGTATCAATGGGTAAATAAGAAATTACATCGAGATATGGATACTTGAGTGAATTGCGATAACCTGATGGAGAGAAAAATGTTACTAAAACATTAATATTATACTTTTTCTTAAGTTGTTCGATTATCGGTTTGGCTTGTTCAAACTCGCCCATCGAAGAAGAATGAAACCAGATCATCTTTTTCTTCCTATCCATTCCGGTTAGATTAAGAATAAGATTTTCAAATAATTTTTCTCTATCAGCAACACCAATTTTAATTTTTTGATTAAAAAGCGGAGCGATCCAAAAGAATAATTTAAAGAACGGCACGAAAAAAATATTATATATAATAATCCATATTTTTGACATCAGATTTCCATAAATTCGATTGTTTTTTTATACACTAATGATGGAATTAATTTCATCATGCAATTAAAATGTTTTTTGGGGCATTCTTCTCTACCATAATGACTGCATGGTCTGCAAGATAAAGAATTATTTTCTAACAATAAATTTTTGGTTTTATAAGGAGCAAAACCAAATTCCTTTACTGAAGAGCCAAAAAGTGCAACCACAGGTACCCGCAAAGCAGAAGCGACATGCATTAATCCTGAATCATTGGTAATTACAAATTTGCATTCATTCATGTATCTGCTCGTTAATAATAACTGATTATCGTTACATAAATTAATCGAACCAGGGATTTTATACGCCAATTCTCTACAAATAATTTGATCGGATACGCCGCCAAATATAAGAATCTTAAACCCCATTTCGGCAAAAAGATTGCCTAACTCGGAAAAATACTTAATCGGGTATCGTTTAGTAAAATGACGAGAACCGGGAGCGAAACCGATATACTCACCCTTTTCTAATTCCATGTAGCCATAATCTCCCAAGAATAAATCTAGTCCTTTATCATCAAGCATTAAATCAGGTATTGATGCTGTATACCTTTCAGGAATTTGTAAAATCTCTTTATATAAGTTAATTTTGAAATTGACCAGCATAAACTTCTTTAACTGTGGTTTACTAAACCTATATACCTTAGTTGAATAACTTGAGGGTTTATATTTAGAAACTATACTTCGACTAACTCGATTATTTTGTAAATCAATAATAATATCGTAATGCGTTAATGGATTCGCTCCGCCAAACAACAATATATTATTAATATTCGGATTATACTTAATCGCATCGAAATAATCTTTTTTAAGCAAGAAATCAATTTCTGCATTCGGGTATTTGTTTTTGATACTTCTGATTACGGGTGTAGTAAGCAGAATATCGCCAAGTGCACTAAGACGAATAATTAATATTTTCTTTACATTTAACATAGACACCGAATAGTTAAGTAACAAAAATAAATAAAATTAGGCGTTTGTTATAAAGAAAACCTATACTTATTTTTAAGCAATAAAAAAAGGAGATTAAATGACAACATTACCATCAACCGGATTCAGACCTGCAAATGCGGATTCAATAGAAAGTAAACTAGATTCCATTGTAGAATCATTAGATGAATATATACCGATAAAGAATGAACGAGTACGTCTCGCTTTTAATTTATATAAATTCCTAAAAGGTGAAGGAGACGGACCCGAAATAGTAATATCATCGGCTAAAATAAGATTCGATAATATATCTAAAGATGACTTAGTAATTAAAATTAATGAGAAACTAAAAGAAGCTGCTTTAGTTTAATCATCATCATCGGACATAAATTTTTGAACTAATTCCACATCCTCTTTGCTCCCCATATAAACAGGAGTTCTCTCGTGTAAAGAAGTAGGTTTTAGTTCAAGAATTCTTTTTTTGCCACTTATAGCAATGCCGCCCGCTTCTTCAATAATAAAAGCAATCGGGTTACATTCATAAACCAACCGCAATTTGCCTTTAGGATTTCTTTGATCGCCCGGATACATAAAGATACCACCATATAAAAGAGTTCTATGCACATCTGCAACCATCGAACCAATATATCTGCCTTGATATGGTTTCCCTTCATATAAATTAGACTGCAAATATTTTATATAATTTTTTACTCCTTTATTCCAATGGAAATAGTTCCCTTCATTGACGGAATAAACTCTTCCATTAGGAGGTATTTTAATATTATCGTGCGAAAGAATAAACTCTCCAAAAGCCGGGTCTAATGTGAAACCGTGGACTCCATGTCCATGCCCAGCAGTATAAACAAAAATGGTACTTGAACCATAAACGATATATCCGGCAGCAACTTGTTTATATCCTTCTTGGAGACAATCAGATAAAAGTCCGGGAGATCCCCCAGGGGATTCTCTTTGGAAAATTGAGAATATTGTACCAATACTTACATTAGCATCAATATTGGAACTGCCGTCGAGAGGATCGAATAGAAGAACATATTTACCTACTTTTTGATGTGGCGGGAGATGAATAATCTCTTCTTCTTCTTCGGATGCGAAAACACAAAAATGACCGATATGATCAAGTGCCCTTAGAAGTATATTATGAGCGAACATATCGAGTTTTTTTTGTTCGTCTCCCGATTCATTAGTATCTCCGGTATAACCAATAATGTCGGCAAGACCGGCCTTATTTACTTCCAATGAAATTAATTTACAAGCAAGCCCTATTTGATTCAAAATATCGGATAGTTCACCGGTAGCTTCGGGATGATCTTTTTCTCCTTCAAGGATATGGCGTGGGAGAGTCATAAACTTTTTTCTAGACATATTAACTCCTATGCGGTTTTTGTGATTTCTTGGTCTTTATATTGAAGCTGATATAACTTATAATATATACCTTTATTGGTCAAAAGCTCCTGATGAGTACCAATTTCCCTAACTTCGCCTTTATGCATAACAATAATTTTATCTGCGTTTTGAATAGTCGAAAGTCTATGTGCAATTACAATCGAAGTCCTTCCTTTAAGAAGTTTTTCGATAGCATTTTGAATAATGATTTCTGTTTCTGTATCAATACTGGAAGTTGCTTCGTCTAATATAAGTATTTGCGGATTATAAGCAAGGGCGCGTGCGAAAGAAATTAATTGCTTCTGCCCCACGCTTAATGTAGCACCTTTTTCTTTTACTTCTTCCATATAACCATTTGGTAGAGAAGAAATAAATTTATCTGCACCTATAATTTTAGCTGCATGAATTATTTCTTCATCTGAAATATCTTTTGAACCGAGTGAAATATTTGATTTAACTGTGCCCGAGAATAGATAAACATCTTGAAGAACAATTGAGATATGTTTTCTTAATTCACGTTTATCTAGTTGACTTATATCCATCCCGTCTAATAAAATCGAACCTTTTTGAATATCATAGAATCGAGTAAGAATATTAATTAGTGAAGTTTTACCTGCTCCTGTAGCACCAACGATGGCAGCTGTTTGCCCAGGTTCAATAGAAAAATCTATATCCTTGAGAACATAATTGTCATCGTTGTATGCAAACCAAACATTCTTAAAATCGATTCTCCCTTTAACGTTTTTAATCGGAATGGGGTTATCTACATTTTTAACGAAAGTTTTGTCATCCATTAATTTAAAGATTCTCTCCGATGAAGCCATCGCAGATTGAAGAATATTATATTTTTCCGAGAGATCACGAATTGGTCTAAAGAACATTTCTGTATATTGAATAAATGCAAACAAAACACCGAGTGTTATAGTATTTTCTAAGTATTTACCACCGCCATACCAGATAATAAGAGCGATAGCGATAGAACTTAATAATTCCACTCCGGGGAAAAAGATCGCATAATAAAAGATCGATTTTATATTCGCTGTTTTATGATCTCCATTAATGCCGGAGAATTTATTTAGCTCATCTTTTTCTTTAGAAAATATCTGAGTGATATTCATTCCCGTTACATGCTCTTGCATATAGGAATTAAGACGAGCAAGATGAAAACGAGTATCCCGATATGCTTCTCTTACTTTCCTTCTGAATAAAAATGTAGCGTATATTAAAACAGGTAATACTGCAAGAGTAACTAACGATAAATCCCACGACATATAGAACATAAAAATGAATATCCATATAATCGTGAATACATCGCTAAATACAGTAACGATACCAGACGAGAACATTTCATTAAGAGATTCCACATCATTTGTAACGCGTGTAACAGTGCGCCCGACAGGAGTCTTGTCAAAGAATTTTAATGCTAATTTCTGAACATGCGAAAAAAGTTTTACTCGAAGATCATATACAATTTTCTGTCCCATATATTCAGTGTAATAGGTCAAGAAGAATTGTACGACTGCTTGGAAAACTAATGAAAGAAGTAAGAGGAGAGTAATATTTAATAATGTATTATAATCTTTTTGGACAATACTCTGATCGATTGCGATATGAACGAGATAAGGGCGAACAGGTCCTAAAGCGGCAACTAATATATTAAGTATAATAGCGAGAGCTACATATTTCTTGTATGGCTTAATATACTCAAGCAAACGCTTCATTAATTTGGAGTCGTATGCTTTGCCTAATATTTCATCATCTTTATGCTGGTCTGCCATTTGGTGCTGCTTTCTCTTTAGTTTAGTTCTTTCAGTTCTTCTTCTAATAATTGTTTATTATGAAGCTCGGCATAAATTCCATTTAATGCCACTAATTCATTATGCATTCCTACTTCTGCTATCTTTCCATTTTCCAAAACGAAAATTATATCTGCATCTTTAACGGTTGAGATTCTATGGCTAATGATAATACTCGTTCTATCTTTCATAAATTCTTTTAGTTTTACTAAAATCTCTTCTTCAGTACGAGTATCAATGGCAGAGAATGAATCATCGAGAATAAGAATTTTAGGATCAATAGATAGAGCCCGTGCGAGAGCAGAACGTTGTTTTTGTCCGCCTGAAAGTGTTATTCCTCTTTCACCGAGAACTGTCTGGAAGCCTAATGGGAATGATGCGACTTCTTTGCTTAGTTTTGAAATATCAGCAATTCTTTCTAAAGGAATTTTATTCCCTCCGTATAATAAATTATTCTCGAGTGTATCTGAAAAAAGGAATGCTTCCTGCGGAACCAACCCGATATTTTCCCTCAATATATTAAGCGGAATATTTTTTACATCGACTCCGTCAATAATAACTTTACCATCAGTTGTGTCATATAATCGAGGGATAAGATTTATTAATGAAGTTTTACCAACACCGGTAGAACCTACAAAAGCAGCTGTTGCTCCAATAGGAATTTTAAGTGAGACATTATTTAATATGAGGGGTAAATCAGGTTTATACCTAAAACTAACATTCTTAAATTCAATATCACCGATAATTTTGGTAATTGATTTATCAGTCGATTCAGAATCTGATATTTCATATTTTTCATTAAGAATTTTTTGGATTCTTTTCATACTTGCGCTTGCCTGCTGAACCATATTAGCAACCCAACCGAACGCAATCATAGGCCAGATTAAAAGACCGAGATAAACGACAAAGGCAAGAATTTCTCCAAGTGTAATAGTACCTTCAATAGCCATTCCGCCGCCAATCCAAACTACTATAATGGTGGAAAGACCAGCGGTTAAATATAATACAGGCTGAAACATCGCTTGTAATTTTACTTTCTCTAAATTCTTTTCAAAATATTCACGACTAGAGCTTTTCCATTTTTCTATTTCATTTTCTTCGCGCACATAGGATTTTACAACTCTTATACCGGAGAAATTTTCCTGCGCTACAGTTGTTATTTCAGAGAATTTTTCCTGAATAGCATTATACTTTTTATGAATCTTCTTACTAAGTATATAAACAAGAATCGAAATAAATGGGAGCGGAATTAAAGTGTATGCAGTAAGTGTGGGACTTATAGTAAACATTATTGCAAGCACTATTGTAAGCTTAGTAACAGTATCGATTGCATACATTACTGAAGGACCCACAAACATTCTAACGGCACTAATATCATTCGTAGCATGTGCCATGATATTACCAGTAGAATTATTTTGAAAAAATCTTAAAGGTAGTTTTTGAATGTGAGCCCAAAAATCCTGCCTCAGGTCATATTCAATTTCGCGTGAGATTACAATAATAGTTTGACGAATAAAAAAACGGAATAACCCACTTATTAATGCCGTCCCGACAATTAAAAATACATTTTGGATAATGAGTTCTATCGTTACTTTTTGTTGGAGTTCATCAATTGTATTTTTTAAAATCAGTGGGATATAAACCTGCCCGAAATTGGAAAGGAGAATAAAAAGGACACCAAAAGCGAGCTTCGATTTATATCGTAAAAAATATTTTTTTAAGGCAAAGAGACTTTGCATTCATTAATCTTTCTAAATACTGTTATTCAATAATTTCAAATCCGGTATAACGCTGTAATGCCTTAGGAACAATAATTTTTCCTTCAGGTGTCTGATAAGTTTCTAAAATCGAAACCATTAATCTGCTTGTGGCAAGTCCGGATCCATTTAATGTGTGAACAAATTCTAATTTTTTATCATCATTTCTAAATTTTATATTAGCTCTACGAGCTTGGAAGCTTTCAAAGTTACTACAAGAAGAAGCCTCGAGCCATTTATTTTCTGCAGGCGACCATGTTTCAATATCATAACATTTAGCTGCCGAAAAACTTAAATCCCCCGTGCATAACATCAATATACGATATGGCACTTTTAATTCTTTTAAAATTGCTTCGGCATTAAGAACTAATTTTTCAAGTTCATCATAAGATGTTTCGGGTTTGACGAACTTAACCATCTCAACTTTATTAAACTGATGAACTCTAAGAAACCCTTTAGAATCTTTACCATAAGAACCAGCTTCCCTTCTAAAACAAGCAGAATAACCGACATAATAGATTGGCAATTCATTTTCTGAAAGAACTTCATCACGATGAAGATTAGTAATTGGCACTTCCGCAGTTGGTATCGGGAAAAGGTCATCCTTTTCGCAGGTGTACATATCTTCCGCCATCTTCGGTAATTGACCTGTTCCATACATTGAAGCACGGTTTACTAAGAGCGGGGGCATAATTTCTGTATAACCATGATTCTCAATATGAAAATTGAGCATAAAATTAATTAATGCTCTTTCTAAGGCAGCCCCCTTACCTACATATACAGGGAAACCTGAACCGGAAATTTTCGCACCTCTTTCAAAATCGAGTATTTTTAATTTTTTACCAAGTTCTACGTGATCTAATGGTTTGAAATCATTTTCAAACTTAAATCCATCGGGCAGCCATCTTCTTGTTTCAACATTATCTTCTGCACTTTTACCAATTGGGACAGAATGATGAGGGAGATTTGGAAGCCACGCTAGAATAGTATCAAGATTATTCTGGAGTTCTTTTAATTCATCATCAAGAAGTTTAGTCTCATCAGCAATCTTGCGGCTTTCAGACATTAATTCATCTGCATTTCCGCCTTCTCTTTTGATTTTAGCTATATCCGCAGAGACTTTATTTTTCCTTGATTTGAGCTCTTCGGTCTTAGCAATTAATTCTCTTCTCTTTTTATCGATATCGAGCAGTTCATCAACTTTATTAAATTCATTTTTGCTTGCAAGACCCGCTTTAACTAATTCACAATTTTCCCGAATAAATTTGATATCTAACATATATATTGTCCTGAAATTATTTTACTACAATTGTATAAATTCTATTTTTTACATACATCTCTTTTACTAATTGTTTTCCTTCAGTATTAAGCATTACTTTTTCATCTTTCCATACTGCGGTTTTTACTTCTTCTTCAGAAGCATCTACTGGGAAATCAAGTTTAGCTCGGATTTTTCCATTGACCTGAACAACAATAGTTATGCTATCAACTACTAAAGCTTTTTCATCATGTGCATACCAAACAGGGTTTTCACTTAATGTGGAATCCTTGCCAAGAAGCTGCCAGCACTCTTCCCCCAGATGAGGAGCTAGAGGCATTAAACAAACCGCCAAACGTTCAAGAACATAAGTCTGTAAAGATTTATCTGAATCTGGTAAATATTTTGTTACATCATTTAGTAATTCCATTAATAGAGCGACTGCAACATTAAAATGGAATCCTTCAATTTCACCACCGATTTTACTAATTACATAACTAAGTTTTTTATAGACTATTTTTTCACCTTCGGATAAAGAATCTAATTCGTAAGAATCTTTAGAAGGAGAAGCTTTTGCGATATCTTGATGACTTAGATACAGATTGTAAATACGTTGAACGAAACGATCAACACCTACAATACCTTTATCGCTCCAATCTCCACCAAGCTCATAAGGACCCATGAACATTAAGTACATTCTAAAAACATCCGCACCGACCTGTTCAGTAAAATCACTAGGATTAACTACGTTATTGCGCGACTTTGACATCTTAGCACCATTATTTGTGATAGTGCCTTGATGAATTAGTTTTGCAAATGGTTCATCACTATTTACTAAACCTAGATCTCTAATAAATTTATGAATGAAACGTGCATAGAGCAAGTGCATAACTGTATGCTCTGCGCCGCCGACATACATATCAACCGGAGTCCATTTAATCGCAAGTTCTGTATCGAACATTCCTTTATCAAAATGTGGATTAAGATAGCGTAGATAATACCAAGAAGAATCCATGAATGTATCCATAGTATCAACTTCGCGCTTACCGGCACCGCCGCACTTAGGGCAGGTTGTATTTGTAAATTCTTCGGAGCTTGCAAGCGGAGAGCCACCACCTGGAGTAAATTTAACGTTATAAGGAAGCTCGACCGGTAATTGGTCTTCCGGTACAGGGACTTCACCGCATTTATCGCAATAGACAATCGGTATCGGTGTGCCCCAATAACGCTGTCTCGAAATTAACCAATCTCGAAGGCGATAATTTATTTTAGCTTTTGCATCGCCTGTTTTAGAAAGTTCTTCTACAATAATGGTTTTAAACTCTTCCGAATTTACTCCATCAAACTTTCCTGAATTAATCATTACACCTTGTTCAGTAAATGCTTTTTCTAATATGGAAGACGGGTCAGTATCTTTTTCTAATATTACTTTTATTATCGGTAAATTGAATTTAGTTGCAAATTCATAATCACGTTCATCATGTCCCGGTACAGCCATTACGCATCCGGTACCATAAGTAGCAAGCGCATAATCAGCAATCCAGATAGGTATTTTTTCACCATTAACCGGATTGATTGCGAAGCTACCTGTCGGCACACCTGTTTTTTCTTTGACTGTTGAAGTACGTTCAACTTCCGTTAATGATTTTATCGACTCTCTATATTCATTAACTCCGATTAAAAATTCAGGTTTAGTAATTTTATCTACCAATGGAAGTTCGGGAGCGAGAACAACATAAGTAACTCCAAATAAAGTATCGGGGCGTGTTGTGAATACAGTAATTACATCGTCAAGTCCATCGATTTTAAAATTTACTTCTGCCCCTGTGCTTTTACCAATCCAATTGGTTTGCATCAATTTTGTTCTTTCTGGCCAGTCGATAGTATTTAACCCACTTAATAGTTCTTCTGCATAATCGGTAATTTTATAAAACCATTGAGTAAGGTTTTTCTGGAATACAGTAGTGCCGCATCGTTCGCAGCCGCCGTCATTTAATACTTGTTCATTGGCAAGAACAGTCTGACAAGAAGGACACCAGTTAACGGGTGCATTTTTCCTATATGCCATACCTTTTTTGAATAGTTGAATGAAAAGCCATTGATTCCATTTATAATATTCGGGAGTGCATGTCATTAATTCTTTATCCCAATCATACATACATCCCATTAGTTTGAGTTGCTCACGAATTGCAGCAATATTTTCTAATGTACTATCATAAGGATGGATACCGGTTTTAATAGCATAATTTTCAGCGGGGAGACCAAATGCATCATAACCAATCGGCTCGAATACATTGTAGCCCTGCAATTTTTTAAATCTTGCCCATGAATCAGTAGGAGCATAATTATACCAATGTCCGCAATGAGTTTTGGATGCCGAGGGGTAAATAAACATTACAAGACAGTAGAGCTTTTTTTCTATATTGGTTAAATCAGTTAAATTAACTTTGTTATTTGTCCAATATTCCTGCCATTTCTTTTCAATTTCTGCAAAAGGATATTTCATAATTTTCGTATTTTAATGTCAAAATAAGATTTAAAATTATCAAAATAAGAAGGGT
>JALNXG010000026.1 GCA_023230485.1 Melioribacteraceae bacterium | reverse complement strand
GATACCGGAAGCTAAGCTGCGTGCATCAAAATTGAATTTGTGTACACCCGGTGTTAATTCACCATTTAATAATGTTGTTACTTCCTGTCCAAGTATATTATATATTCTTAATGAATACTTACCGCTTGCAGGGATTGCAAACTGAATTGTCGTTGTAGGATTAAAAGGATTAGGATAATTCTGATCCAATGAGAATGTTGTTGGCAATTCTTCTACTTCTTCTGCATCGGTTGTACCATTAGACATTTTGAATACTAAACCGTCTTTTGTACCGGCGAATAAATCACCATTATTTGTTGTAACTGAACTTACATTTTGTCCGCCCATACCTAAACTAGTCCATGTAGCACCTAAGTCGTTAGATACGAATACACCATTTGTAAGTGAGCTTGCATAAAGTACGTCCCCTGTTCCTACTGATACAGAGTAAACGAATTTCACATTAAGACCTGTAACACTATTCCATGTCATACCGCCGTCATGTGAAGAGTAAAGACCATTTCCATAAGTGCCTGCGAATAGAACGTCTGAAGATGTAGAAGCTAAAGACCATGCGAATTGATAGCAAAGACTTAATTTAACCCATGTATTTGTAGAAGCGTCTAATCTAAATACTCCACCACCGAATGTTGCTGCATATACGTGCTGTGTTGTAGCTACTAAAGATTGAATTACATTAAAGTAACCGAAGCCTTCATTTAATTGCATCCAAGTAGTACCGTTATCAGATGATATATAAACGCCTGATCCCCATGTACCTGCATAGATTGTTCCATTTCCTGAAACTGTTAATGAATGAACATCTATTCCTGCTAATCCGCTTAATACCCAAGTTGTACCGTTAAATTTGAATACGCCTTGTTCAGTTGCAGCGAATAATGAACCGTTATTTACTTTTAATGCCCAAACTATTGCTACTGTCATATCTGAATTGATTCTTGTCCATGTAACACCGTTATCGGAAGATTTATAAATCTTTCCACCGAATGTTCCTGCATACATTGTATTGCCATCGTAAGCCATTGCATAGATTATTTCGTTTGCGAATGTACCAACTTGTTCCCAGCTTCCGCCATTATTAGTACCACCGTTATTTGTTCCGCCATTGTTGTTACCGGTGTTTCCACCATTATTTGTTCCACCGGAAACTGCTCCAACTACTACTGTAACACTTGAAGAGTTATTAGTTGAAACCGGATCAGGATTTAATGTTGCACTAATGAAAGCTACGTTTACTATATCTGTTGCTTGAGGAATGCTTCCAATAAATGAAGATAAGTTAAACTGTCCGATACCTGTAAGTGATTTACAAACCATTTGACCATTCTGAACGCCTGATACGAAATCAACTGCTGCGAATGGAGCGAGAATAGAACCTCTTACATCAATTCCCTGAATTTTAAGAGTTGTTGCATTTGGGAAATTGAATAATACGTTATTGCTGCTTGTACCTGTAACGGTCAATCCACCAGTCCAAGTAACGTTTGTTCCATCAATATTGATTAATACAACTGAACCGTTTGGTGCGTTTACTTCAAAATTATTAGCTGTTGATAATTCACTACCTAAAACAGAGAATACGTTTAAGAAAGGATCGTTACCAACTAATTTTAGTCCGCCCCATTCAAATGTCTTTGTTCCGTTTACAGGATAAGCTGCTAAAGTAGAAGAAAGATTTTCTAAATATGATTTTGCTGCTGCAAAATCAATTGGATTATCTTGTCTAAGTGTTCCACCGGAAATACTTACAGAGAAGAAATTTGGAGCACTCATATTTGTGCTGTTACCATATACTACGTTTCCATTATAAACTGCGCCGCTTGTATATGTAAGGTTATTACCTACGACTAAAACATCACCGCTATTAGCTGGCAATTGATCGCCAACACTGTAACTTCCGAATGTTGCGTTTCTGCCAACTGCTACTTTACCTTGTGTATCTGATGATGGTTGAGAAGCATCTTCAATTACAAATAGATTGTAATCTTTCGCTAAGCCAAGATCAAAATAGGTTGTGTTTACAACATCAACATCTACTTTTACTGATATTGTTAGTTCAGCAGTTCCGCCATTTGAAAGTATTCCTACTGTCCATAGTCCTGTCGAATAGTCATAAGTACCTTGAGTAGCTGTATATGATAGAAACTCTAAACCGCCAGGGATAATATCTGTAACTGCTACGCCTGTTGCTGAAGCCGGACCGTTATTTTTTACTTTTACTGTATAAGTGAATATATCGCCATCATTTAATGATGTTTTGCTAGCTGTTTTTGATACTTCTAAATCTGCATCAATTACTACCGGAGTAAGGAATAAGCCTGCGTCAACTGTTCTTATATTATCATTCCAATTAATTGTGTAGCAATCTGTCATACCTGTTGTTACGTTTGCATCTGAATCTTTTTCATCATCACTCCCTGCATTAAGAAGAGTAAATTCATATCCATTTGGCGCAATAAATTCAACTTTATAACTGCCTGGTAATAAGTTGCTGAATAAATATTTACCATTGATATCGGTAGTTGTTGTAGCAACTACTGAATTTGTAGAGCAATCGTATAATTTTACGGTAACTCCCTGAATACCTGATTCGTTATTATCTTGAATACCATCGTTATCTGTATCAATCCATACGTAATCGCCTAAGGATGCTTTCTGGAAATTCTGTCCGCACTCTAAGAAGCCATGATCAACTGTACCATTATCAAAATTTTCGTTGAAGTTTGTTGCGGCATCATTAATCTGTGAGAATGTATACCCTGTATTTACGCCGCTGATTGCTTTATTAGCAATTACTAAAAATTCATTAACTGTTTTGCCTGCGAATGCACCGGAAGCAATATATAAATCTCCGATTGGTGTAGTATTATTACCAAGAACACCTGCAGCACTATAATTAACCGCTAATGTAACTGCTACAACTTGAGAAACCATTGTGTTTTTTACTGTGTTACTGCCCGGATTAACCCAATTCTGAGTTAAAGCATCTGATGTACCTGTATTAGGTAAGAAAGTTTTTACTGCTGAAGCTGATGTTAATTTTAATGTATAACCATTACCAACGCCTGAATTACCAACAGTTAAACCGTTTGGGAATACTTGAGCGAAATATTGATCACGAATTTGACCCGGCTGGCTGTTTGAAGGACTTCCCCATCCGCCGATAGTGAATGTTTTATATCCATTTAAATCGCATGAAGGAATTTCATACCATTTTACGTTTAATTTAATCGATTTTGTATCAGTAGTTGGTGTAGCGAGAACTAATTTTTGTTTTGAATTTGGAGAAGCTTTATGAACATAACGTGTACCTTGAGGAATCTGTACTTCTGCAGTAGCTGTTACTTCTGCATTTCCAATTCCGTTATATGATAAAGTGATTAACTGTGAGCTGCCCGGAACGTTTGATAAAACTGTTGCATGATTTAACGAGCCAAGATTTGTAGTCAATGTAATTTCTACGCCCGTTAAATAATTTCCAAGAAGATCGAGTGCATAAGCATAAAATGTAGCATTAACACCCTGAGGAAGAGAAATAGGAGAAGGCATTAAAACAAGCGTCTGAATTGGAGTTGCGTTATTTGTGTGATTTGCTTCTACATCTGCTACGATCTGTAAAGCTCTTGCTTTAATAGTAGCATCCTGAACTGTACTAATATCCAAACCATCAGAATAATGCCAAATAGAAACCTGAACTGCTGCCGCTTCTTTAGCTTCGGTAGAAAGAGCATCTGTATATGGTAATGCAACATGGGGATAGTAGTTATTTAAAATGTAGGTAATTTGGGAAGGAGTAGAACCTTCATCCCAATAATCTTCGTTTGTAGCCAATGGATTGCCGATATCGATACAGAAGAATTTTTCGTCATTTCCATTAAGTGTACCTTTGAAAGTACCTGCATTAACGTTCTGAACTGTACCCGGATTTAGTGGGTTATCGAATTTTACTGATGTTACTTTATCAGTACCCGATACTTTCGCTATACTTGTGTAATCTGTAATTTTATTTACGTTTTTTAGTTGGGCTAGATTAAAGGAAGAGAACCCTAGCATGAGCGCCATTGTAAGTGCGAGCACTCTTAAAATTAGTTTCGGCTGTTTATTCATTGACTTCTCCTTTGGTTGTAAAGTTTTCCAAAGGAAACACAAGTTAAGTGCCATAAAAATGTTGCGATTTTAAGCTAGATTCGCAGGTTTTGAGAGGTTATATATCGGTCGGGTGTATCATTTTGATACCCCCGATTTATTTTGGGTCAATTATTTTTGACCTATTAATTGTGAGAATTTATGATAAATACCGATAAAATGAAGAATATTATTGAAAAGATTACAAATAACTTAACGCATTTTTTTAATAATAGGTAAGATTTCTTATCATCAAAAGTAATTGTCAACTAATCGGCGGTCTATTCTCGTATCAGCAATGCCACATTCTCTATATGATAAGTATGAGGGAACATATCGACCGGACGGATTTTGATTAATTTATATCCATCCTCCACGAGCAGCTTAATATCTCGTGCTTGTGTAGCCGGATTACAACTAATATATACCAATTTTGCCGGAGATAATTCTATAATATTATTAATAGTTTTTGGATTCATACCGCTTCGAGGTGGATCAGCTATTATTACATTGGGCTTTTTTAATCCCATTCCTTGAATCAAAGGAGTAAATGACTTATTCAAATCAGCTAATATCGGTTTGAAATTATCTATCTTATTTAGTTCAATATTTATTTTAGCATCTTCTATTGCCGGCTCTACCGATTCGAAACCATATATATATTTTACTCGTTCGGAAATAAATATCGGAATAGTTCCAGCACCCGAATAAAGATCATAAACTACTTCATTTCCTTTGAAATCGGCAAAATCTAATGCAGCTTGATAAAGTGCTTCTGCTTGAAGTGGATTGGTCTGAAAAAATGAATTTGCGCTTATCCTAAACTTTCCCTTTCCAATCGATTCGTAAATAAACCCTGATCCTTTATAGACTTTCTCATATTCTCCAATTGCCACAGAAGATTTACGTGTACTTATGTTATTTATCATCGTAGTGATATAGGGAAATCGTGCAGATAATTCATCAAAATATTTTTCTACTATCGGGTCTTCGCCATAAGTAACGAGATTGACCATAAAATCATCGAAATGAAATGATTGTTTTATAACAAGATTTTTAAGGAATCCCTCACCGCTGCGAACCGAAAACACTTTTATCTCCCTGCTTTTGAAAAATTCGCGTGTGAAGTTTAGAATGTCATTACTTTTTTCTGATTGGAGATAGCATTTTTCTATATCTACTACTTTATCATAAACTCCGGGCACGTGAAAACCGAGAGCAAAATTGCGGTCTAATATTTCCCCTTCAATTCCGAGTTCTTCAATCGACAAAAACCGTTTATCGGCAAAAGAAAATTCCATTTTATTGCGATAAAATTGAGTTAATCCCGACTTCATTATAGGCAGAATTTCAAAATCGCTAAGTCCCCCTATTCTTTCAAAAACATCTTCCACCTGCTCCTGCTTGTAAGTAAGTTGTTTCTCATACGTGAGATCCTGCTGTTTGCAACCCCCGCAAGTATTAAAATGATTACAGAATTTTTCTATGCGATATGGTGATGGTTCGAGAATTTGTTCTACCGATGCCTCAGCATAGTTCTGCTTAATCTTTTTTATTTTAGCAATTACTTTATCGCCGGGAAGCGATTTATCTATAAAATAAACAAACCCATCTACTTTCGATATTCCCCTTCCTTCAAATGCGTAGTCGGTAATCTCAAGCTCAATTAATTCACCCTTTTTCATTTCTTCCTAAGTATTAGTGATTTGAATCCGATAAACTTATCAGCACCATGCCTTAAATATGCGTTGGTCTCGTGACTTATCTTATTTATCAATTTTTTATAATATGTTTTTTCCTCTTTGCTCATTTCATCGTACTGAACATCCAGCATTGCTCTATTCTTATTAAAATAAATATGAAGAGTTGGAGTTAAATCAATTTCTTGGATGACTTCAAAACCGCGCTCGATATAATAATTATTTAATTCCTCATGGAATAAGGGCATCATAGATGAACTATCAAAAATATTTTTTACGAATGGAGGGCAATCTTTCTGAAGTGTTGTTATTTCGCCAACCGAAAAAATTCCTCCTTGCTTTAATATGCGCTTAAATTCCTTAATAATTTTATTTCGCTTAATAGATGATACGGATGCTTGCGCATAAATAAAATCAAATTCTTCTTTTGCAAAATCAGTATTATCAAACTCCATCAGACTTACTAATATCTTGTCTTTAGTTTCAATGAGCATATTTGCATTTAATTGCGATTCGTAATCTTCCACAATCAGACTGCATTCTAAGCTGAATTTTTCTGAAAGATGCATCGCAATCTTTTCACTTGAAGAGCCGACAACTAAAAGTTTCTCTCCTGCCTGCGGTTCATTTTCTAATAAGTATGCCTTTAATTGCGAAAGTTGCTTATCTAATCCGGGTAATAGTATCATAATATTCTTATATTTTTTTAATCGATTAATAAATGTAAACAACTTATCTAATTAATTGTATATTTTTAGAAACCAAATTGAATAATATATGAAAAAGATATTACTACCAATCGTACTTTTATTTACTTTTATCTCCTGCCAAGAAAAATTTCCCGTATTAGATAGCTGGGGGTCAAAGAACTATAATCTCGTAAATCAGGATGGAGAAAAGGTAATCTTTCCGCATGCACTCAAAGGGAAAGTCTCACTCGTAACTTATATATTTACTAACTGTCCCGATATCTGTCCACTTACTACTAATAATATGCGGCTCATTCAAGAGAGAATGAAAAAGGAGGGGATTAATCACGTTGATCTTTATTCGATTAGTTTCGATCCCGAAGTCGATACCCCGCCTGTCCTTAAAAAATTTGCCGAAATGAGAGACCTTAATTTATCTAATTGGCAATTCCTTACCGGAGATAAAAAAGAGATTGACGATCTGATTCATCAGGTAGGTGTATTTGCAGTTAAAGGGGATTCGACTGTTTTTGAAGATGGAAAGACTATTTATTACTACATCCATACTGATAGGATTTCACTTGTCGATAAGGAAGGAAAAATTAGGAAAAATTATCCCGGAAGCACTACTAATATAGATGAAGTAATTAATGACCTAAAAAATTTTAACGAATAAGAGAGTGTAAAAAAATGAAGAAACTATTATTAACACTATTAGCAGTAATTGTAATAACCGCATGCAGCACAGAGAAGAAAGAAGAAATAAAAACCGAAGCACCCGCAGCCGTTGAGCAGACTTCTACTAATCTAGAAATTACAAATAGCTGGATTAGACCATCGGCAAAGGGCACGAACACTGCATTCTTTTTTGATGCAGTAAACGGGACAGATATTGACGATACATTATTAAGTGCAAAATCGGATATTGCGGAGGTCGTTCAGGTACATGAGACTTATCAGGCAGATAAAGGAATGATGGGAATGAGAGAAGTAAAGGGTGTTCCGGTTGCAAAAAACTCTACCGTAAATTTCAAACCACGCAGCTTGCATGTAATGTTAATAAAACTAAAACATGACGTAAAGACCGGTGAAGAATATAAAATAGAATTGAACTTTGCTAAGAAGGGAACTATCGAAATCACCGCTCCCGTTAAAGATATGCTAATGAAACAAACTATGGGCGAACAAAAGCATTAATATTTTTGAATGATATTCCGGAATCTGATTAGTGATTTGTTAAGAAGCTTTTCTTTTTAATAGTTCTTGAGCCATTTTTAATAATAGGCTCCATAAACTATGGAGCCTATTAAAATAACAACTCTATCATTCTACTAATCGAAATCGAATAAATCCCCTAAAAAACCTTTTTTCTTTCTTCTATATCCATTTCTTGAATCATTACTTGAACGGCCATCATCATCATAACCTCTTGAATAATCTTCGGACTGCCGATATTCATTTTGAGGCGGAGCATAACTATTTTGATTTTTTTCGATTATTTTATCTAACTCGCCTCGGTCTAACCACACACCTCGGCATTTAGGACAATAATCAATCTCCACACCTTGTCTTTCTGTGATTTGAAGAAAAGTATCTGCACAATGGGGACAATTCATAAAAACCTCATTTTTGTTTTAATATATAACCAACAAATCTACTTATAAGTTCCATATTTATTCGGCTGCGGGGGAACCCATTTGTGCCCACTCTTCTTCTGATGGACCATATAACCCCGGCACTTTAAGTCCCAATTGTCGCATTAATACAGTCAACTGCGCGCGGTGATGTATTTCGTGTTTTACAAGTGCATTGAGTGTCATTCCCTTTTTCCACATTTCGCCATACATATTGGTCTCTACTTCTAAATCAGAATCGACCCATGTATCTCTAATTTGATTATACAGAGAATCTGATGCTGTCCCATAGGCAGCAATGATATCAGCTACTTTCGATGGTATTGATGCGTCTGCAGTAGGGCCATCTAATTTTAATCCGGTTCGAGACATTAATTCATCAATAGTCAAAACAATATGCCAAGCCAGACGACCCGGGGTTCTTTTATAATTCGGAATCTGTTTTGTTAATGATTCATCAGTCAATTCCGCAAATACTTTTAAAGTACCTTCCCTTTCATTTTTCCAATCAACCAAAAAATCTTCAATTCTTTTATACATAAAGCCCTCGCTAATTTATATGTTTCATCCCACCGTAACATTCAGAATAATTAAAGGTAAGATGATAATTATGATTTAAGTGATTCGATTTTTTTTGTCGTTTTTTCTTTAAATTCTTCAAGGGTTTCTTCGCTTAACATTCTGAAAGCATCATCCCTGAGTTTACCCCATTTATCATGAACAGGACATGGATTATCAGATGAACAGCCCGGGAATCCAAGCACACATGTTTCAAATACTTCCATTCCATCTATTGCTTTTACTATATCTACCAATCTAATATCTTTGGGACTTTTAGCAAGGAAGAATCCGCCCGATTTGCCCTTCCTGGAACCGACTATACCGCTATCGGTAAGTATCTGCAGCATCTTTGAGACAAATTCCTTCGGAACCATCATCTCTTTTGAAATTTCTTCCGCAGTCCAAACTTGCTTCTCTTCTTTAATCGATAAAAATAAAACTGCTTGAACTGCAAGCTCGCACTTTTTGGAAAAAATAACTGTCATCATACTTCCGTTTTTTGATACACCAAATTAATTAATGTATAGCTTATTGACAATAATATGATTTTTAAAAATAAAAACCGCCCTTTAGGGGCGGTTTCTTTAGAATTTATTTCTGATTTATACGAATAGGATTTACTATCCCTCACTATTCGTAAAATCATTATTTTTCATTTTAACGAGATGAAAGCGAAGGACTGAACTTAATCGGTAATATTACTTCCTCCACTTTTACTTCTATTACTCCTCGCTTTATCATTTTAAGAGCAGTAGCTGTACCTTGAGAGAGGTCTAAGTCCCTGCCATTGATATAAGGACCTCTATCGTTGATCCTAACGAAGGCACTCCTTCCATTGCGAGGATTAGTTACCAATAACATTGTACCGAATGGCAATTCCTTGTGAGCTGCCGTTAAAGCCATCTGATCATAGACTTCTCCATTGGCGGTAGTTCTGCCATGGAATCCGGGTCCATACCACGATGCGGTCATTGTACCCATCTCAACCATTTTTGCAGATGATGTTTCTGTTTCCGTTGCTGCCGGTGTAACTGTTGGTGCAGCTTCTGTTTTTACTTCTGTTGTTGATTCTGTTTTTACGCCGTTCTCAGTTTCCGTATTAGTCTCTTTTGTATCAATAAAATTTCCGGCGGTTACCATATATAAGAACATAAATATATTTAAAAATAAATAACGCAATAATACCTCTTGTTAGTTATACTTAACGATTAATTTAAAACTAGGGAATACTAGGTGGTTAGTTTTTTTCTTTGTGCATTTGTGATTGCACAATTTGATTGTAAGGAAAAACGTGATACTGAGGGCGTGGGTATCTCGTGTCTTTTCCCGATGATGAAATATGTGTTGTTTCTAATGTTCATTTAAATTTGTATATTTTCACTTGTGTTTGATTCAGCAACAAAGTTAAGTAAAAAAATATATATTTGGAAAGTATTTGCAAAAGAAAAATTACTGACCTAACTATAAAGTGGCTTAAACGTCTAAAAAAGGACATTTCACCAAAATTTTTTTGCATTAAACTTTAAGGTAAATGAGTGGTTATGATACGGATTTTGTTTTTTCTTCTTTTCGGCTCACTTATAATTGCACAGAACAAGGACTCGGTTAAGACTTATTACTTCGATGAAATTGTGATTAAAAGTGGAATGGTAATAGAACCAAAAACTGTTACAGAAATTAAATTAGAAAGCATTCGGAAATCTGATGCGGCATCAATTCTTGAACTTGGAAAGTATATTCCTTCGATAAAAATGCAGACTAATTCGAGAGGCGAAAGTTTATTCTTTATTCGAGGTGCAGGCGAAAGACAAGTCTCCCTTTTATTCGATGGAGTGCAATTAAATATTCCTTGGGATAATAGGATTGATCTTAGCTTAGTACCAACTGAAGCCCTTTCGGAAATTTATATTACGCGAGGAATTCCATCTGTAATTTATGGCACAAATAATATAGCAGGTGTTATTAATATCGAGTCGCAAAATCCTCTTTCAGGCAATTCTGAAAAAAGAATAAATCTTCAAGCCGGTGGTAATAATTATCAACGCCTATCCGGAATCTATTCCGACAAGATAGATAATTTTGGATATCTTGTTTCAGTGTCATATAAAAAGAGTGATGGATATTCTCTCCCCGAATCTTTTTTCTCGATCGAGAATCCGGGCACGAGGCGCCTTAATAGCCAAAGCAATTCTTTCTCTTCATTCGGAAGAGTTGGATATAAATTAAATGATAATTCCGATATTAATTTTTCGCTCTCTTACATCACAGCTGAAAAAGGTGTACCTTCGGAAATAGGTGTCAGTAAACCTCGCTATTGGAAATATCCTGAATGGAAAAAATTAACAAGTAATCTATTCGGCAATTATAATTTTAATAATGCTTCTGCTTCATCTATTATCTATTCTCTTTCTGTTTCTTCATTTAATATGGAGATTGATCAATATAAAGATAAGTCATTTTCTAAAATCGATGATATTGAGAAAAATAATGATCGTATAATTTCGGGTCGAGTTATTTATAAACAATCTCTGAGTACAAGTTCACTCTTGAAAGCATCCTTTAATGGATTTACCACCGAACATAAAGAAAATTTTCTCTCTTCGGGATATACTGATTTCGTATATACTCAAAATCTCTTGAGTGCGGGATTAGAGTTTGAACAGATTATAAACGATTTCATTTTAATCGGCGGCGGAAGCTATGATTACTATTCAACACCTAAGACAGGAGATAAACCATCTGATAAATCGGTCGATGATTATTCTCTTAATCTATCAGCTATATATAATATAAATAGTAAATTAAATTCTTCTATTAGTATCGGACGTAAAACGCGCTTCCCTACTTTAAGGGAGAAATTCTCCGGTGCTCTCGGAAAGTTCGTTCCTAATCCGGCACTTAAAGCCGAATCTGCTGTTTCGTCTGAACTTAGTTTTGATTATAAACATCAATATGGAAAAACCGGACTTAATTTTTTCTTGACTTATATGGATAATGGAATTGTGAGAGAAAGCTTAAGCGGGGGAATGTTCAAAAGAATAAATAAAGATAAGATTAGAACATACGGTGCAGAGTTATTTGGGGATCACCAATTAACTTCCCGGATTAATTTCGGTTATTCTTTCTCTGTTCTAAATTCCTATGCAAAAAACGCAGCAGGAGAATATGCCGATACTTTAGAATATAAACCTCAATTCATATCGGCAATTAATCTTTCTTATAAACCAATTAATCAACTTGAGTTACTTCTTGAAGTAAATTACACTGGTAATGAGTTTGGATTTCAGGGAGGAAATGCTGCTATTCAAAAGCTTCCTGATTTTTTTATTCTCAATACACGAATCGCTTACTATTTTAATTTTGCTTCTAAATATAATATGGAATTATTTTTCAGGGTTAATAATATTTTTGATAAATTATATTATACTCAATGGGGCTTGCCCGATGCCGGCAGAGAATTTAGAATTGGTCTATCACTAAATGCTAATTAAATATGTTTTCGAATTAATATAAAATTAAATTTATGAAATCAATCGCTTGCTTTATCCCTTTCGATGACGGGAGGATTATAAATTCATTAAAGAAATTTCCTGAAATAAAATCAGTAACGGTAATTGATGATTTTAGTTCGGAGACTATGAAGGGAACCGCTAAAGGAAGTATCGACTATTTGCTATTCCTGCTGAAACCGGCAGAGATTGAGCTCCATTCTAATTTTATAGATCGCCTTTTATCTATCGCTAAATCGACTGAGGCTAAATTTCTCTATTCCGATTATATTGAGAATAAATGTGGGCAGAAATTAAAACATCCTCTTATCGATTACCAAGAAGGCAGCGTTCGCGATGATTTTGATTTCGGTTATTTTGTTTTAATGGATAGCAGAGTTTTTAAGCTCGCCGCAGAATCCATAAATGATGATTATAAATTCGCAGGGTTTTATTTATTAAGATTATTAATTTCACTCGAAAATGAGTTAGTACATATACCTGAATTTCTCTACACTGCTTCTGAACAAGATACTCGGCTCTCGGGCGAAAAACAATTCGATTACGTAAATCCGTGCAACCGCGATTATCAAATCGAAATGGAAAAAGCATTTACTCAATATCTAAAAAATTCCGCTGCATTCCTTTTGCCTAATTTTAAAGACATTGATTTTGATTCTGTTTTTGATATTGAGACATCTGTAATTATACCGGTTAAAAATCGAGTAAACACAATTAAGGATGCAATTGATTCAGCACTTTCACAAAAATGTAATTTTAATTATAATGTAATCGTAGTCGATAATTTTTCAACTGACAGAACAACAGAACTACTAAAGGAATACAATAAAAGTAATCCGAAATTAATACATCTTATTCCCGAAGAGAAAGATTTAGAGATTGGCGGCTGTTGGAATTATGCAATCAAGCATAAAAGCTGTGGAAAGTTTGCCGTTCAATTAGATAGCGATGATCTTTATAATAACGAAAATGCTTTACAAATAATTATTGATAAATTTTATGAATCAAGATGCGGTATGGTAATCGGAAGTTATCTAATGACAAATTTTGACTTAAAAGAATTGCCGCCCGGATTAATAGATCATAAGGAATGGAGCACTGATAACGGATTTAATAATGCGCTCCGTATCAATGGACTTGGTGCTCCAAGAGCTTTTTATACACCCATCTTAAGAGAGATTGGAATACCAAACGTTAGTTACGGAGAAGATTATTATCTCGGCATTACTATTTCGGGAAGTTATAAAATCGGTAGAATTTATGAACCGGTTTATTTATGCCGCAGGTGGGAAGGCAATTCTGATGCGGCACTTGATATCGCTTCAGTAAATAAAAATAATTATTATAAAGATAAACTTAGGACTTTTGAATTAAGGAAAAGAAAAATATCTAATGGCATTAAAAGATCTAATTAATAGAAAAGACACAAACAAAATATTCGATTCTGAATTTGATACTAAAATAAAACTATTATTTAGCAGTCAAAAAACAGAATGGGAGCTGTGTGGCAAAAATTACTCGGCATTAGATCAAGTAAGAATTAAAGAGATTCCATTTGATGGATTTTCTATACACGTTCAATTTAATCCTAATAGAATAATTTCTACATCTGCCGATACAAACGAAGAGGCAATAAAAAAAAGAGAGTGCTTTTTATGCAATCTTCCTTTCGAACAAAGTAGAGTCCCATTTAATAAACGTTTCGATTTACTTGTAAATCCATATCCAATTTTCAAAGAGCATTACACCATTATTAAGAAGAAACATCAGCCGCAAACAATAATCGGCAATTTTGAAACGTTATTGGATTTAACAAAAAGTATGGGAAATGATTATACCGTTTTTTATAACGGTCCAAGATGTGGAGCCTCTGCACCTGACCATATGCATTTCCAAGCCGGTTCAAGTAATAAAATTCCGATAGAAAACGATTTTGATTTTGTTGCTTCTTCACTTTCAAATAAAATCTATTCCGATAGCAAAATAAATATTTATGCGATCGAAAAATATTTAAGAAGAATGATAGCTTTGGAATCGGGCAGTAAAGGTGATTTACTATTCGCTTATAAATTATTCGTTGATGCTTTAAAGAGAATTTCTCTTCCGAAAGATGAACCGATGATGAATATACTTAGTTGGTATAGAGATAATAAATGGCGCATAGTATTTATTCCGCGAAGGAAACATCGTCCTGATTCATATTTCGAGGAAGGGGAGAATCAAATACTAATTAGTCCCGCCGCCATTGATTTAGGTGGACTAATTATCACGCCGCGGCTAAAAGAATTTGAGTTACTAAATAAAGATTTAGTAACCGAAATTTATCGAGAAGTTACACTTACTAATGAGCATTTTGAATATCTAAAAAATCGAATCGTTACAAATATTTTATCGAGATAACAGAGATATCGTCTTCTACTTCATTATTAGAAAATGTATATATTTCATTACGAATTAATTCTAATGAATCTTTATCCAAAGGCATATTTTTAATAAATTCTAATAAATGAGGTTCGCCATATAATTCACCTTCGGGATTTCGGGATTCGGTAATACCATCCGTAAAAAGAAAAATCTCATCACCTGATTCAAGCGGTATCTCGATATTTTCATATTCTTCATTATTAGAGAAACCGAGCAACAATCCTTTTGAATGAACTGTCTTTGTTTCTTTTCCTTTGAAGATTAATGGTAAATCACCAGCCCCGGCATATTTTGCCACTTTATTTTTTCTATCAAGAACGATAATCGTTAGAGTAACAAATACTTCAGAAATTCGCTCATCTTTATAAACGGAATCATTAACCTTTTTAATTATTTCACTTGGTTGAAGATTGTTTGAGGAAGATTCAAGAACAAATCGCGTAGCACTCCTTACATAACCCGCATAAGCAACAGCGAAATACCAAGCTCCCCATCTCTTACCCATTACATCGCCGAAGACTATTACCATTTGGTCATCATCGACTTTCACATAATCGATAAAATCACCACCGGGAACGTTTTTATATGGTTGATGCCAATGGCGAACCGAGAAATCAGAAAATGGAGGGACTTCATCAGGGACAACTTTTGCACCCATCGAATCCGCAGCTTTCTGAACTTCATCTACTACTTTTACTCTTTCTCTTTCTAAACTTTTTAATATTGCCGAAACTTTTGCTATTACTATTTTAGGACTGGCCGTTTTAATAATATAATCTTCTATCTCGAGATCGTATCCTTGAAGAACATCATCTTCCTCTCCTTTTGCAGTAAGGAAAACAAATGGAATCGCTTTTAATTCCGGGTTTTTAAGTATATTTTTTCTAAACTCATATCCATCCATAACAGGCATCATTACATCGCTTATAATAATATCGGGCATTATTTTGAGAGCTAAATCTAAGCCTTCCTGACCGTTAGTTCCCACTTCAACTCTAAAACCTGCTTTAGTTAAATTATATGAAAATAGCTTCGCTATATTAAATTCATCTTCTACAAGAAGAATAGTACCTTTTGCATTTTCGTTATTCATCATAATTGTCTTAGTTATAAAAACTTTTAATTGCTGTTTGTAATTCAGAATATGTATCAAAAACTCTAAAGAGACGCGTTAATTCAAACATCGAACGCACGGCAGGTTGGAAACCCACGAGCTTTAAGTCTCCCCCTGTCTTTGCTGCTTTCTTTAGAGTATTAACTAATACACCCAAAAAGGTAGAGTCCATAAATGTACAAGAAGAGAGATCGATAATAATTTTATTAAATCCCAAATCGACTTTCTTATTAATCATACCTTTTAAAATTTCTGCCTCGTTTAAAGTAGCACGGTCATAATTAATGATCTCTACTAATATGTCGTCAATTACTTCTTCAATTATACTCATTTATATTCTCTCAATTAATTTTATATTTATCTAACAGGCGGTAGAAAGTAGCCCTGCCTATTTTAAGTTTTTTTGCCGCCTCCACAATATTGCCTTCTGTAACTAGTAAAGAATGGCGTATAGCTTCTTCTTTTAATTTTTCAAAAGAAATTATTGGAGCATCAAAAGAAAAATATTCGCCTGAACTATTGACCATTGGTTGATCCCGTTTGATAATATAATCGGGAAGAACATCGTAATCAATTACATCTTTATCCGTAAGAATTATGCTTCTTTCGATCAAGTTTTCGAGTTCGCGTACATTTCCCGGCCAGTCATAATCATATAATGTTTTCAGTGCTGCTTTAGTAACACCCGTGATAGTTTTATTTAATTTAGTATTAAATACATTAATAAAATGATTAATTAAAACGACAATATCGCCTCTTCTTTCGCGTAACGGAATTATATTTATCGGGAAAGAGCTAAGTCTATAAAACAAATCTTCCCTAAACAATTTTTTATCAACAGCGTCTTTAAGATCAATGTTGGTTGCGGATATAATTCTTACATCTGATCTAAGTACTTCGTTTCCGCCAACTCTTTCAAATTCTCTATTCTGAATTACACGCAGAATTTTTGCTTGAAGTGACATTTCCATTTCGCCGATCTCATCTAAGAAAATAGTTCCGGTTTTAGCAAGTTCAAACTTTCCGATTTTTCTCTGATGTGCCCCTGTAAAAGCACCTTTTTCGTGTCCAAACAATTCACTCTCAAGTAATTCTCTCGGAATTGAAGCACAATTAACAACAATAAAAGGATCGTTTTTCCTATTACCATTATAATGTATAGCGCGGGCAAAAAGCTCTTTACCCGTTCCGCTTTCACCCTGAACTAATACTGTAATATCATTATCGAGTACCTTAGTAACCATCTTAAATGCTTCTTGCATTTTTTTATCTGCCGATATGATATTATCGAAACTAAATTCTCTTTGTAAATTTTCTTTTAAGTTTTCCACTTCGCGCTGGAGATCATAGCTGCGGATTGAATTTCTAACTGCAGGCTCTAATCTGTTTTTATCAATCGGCTTAGGAAAATAATCGAACGCACCTTGCCTGATTGATTCCAATGCTACTTCGATACTTCCTTGTGCAGAGAGCATTACAACGGGAAGATTATGATTCTTTTGCTTTATCTTGATTAGAAGGTCAATACCATTAATATCCGGCAGCATAATATCTAGCAGAACTAAATCAGGATTTTCATTCAATGCATTATAAGCATCCATTCCTTTAGTGAATGATCTTACATTATAGCCCCATTGGTGTTTAAGCCAATGAACAAGCATTTTTAATATTGATTCTTCATCATCAATAATAAATACTAATTTATTCAAATTACACACCCTTTTTGTTATTTTGGTAATCTTACAATAAAAGTAGAACCTTTATTTACTTCACTTCTTACTTTTATTAAACCTTTATGCAATTCTACAATTTGCTTAACCGCCGTTAATCCGAACCCCGCACCAGTTATTTGAGTACCGGGTCTATTAACTTTAGAAAATTTTTGAAATAGTTTTGGAATCTCTTTTTCCGGAATACCAATTCCTGTATCGCTTATTGCAATTTCAATCTCTTTACCAAAATCTTGTGCAAGAACAGAAATTCTTCCACCCTGATTTGTAAACTTAATTGCATTAGAAAGAAGATTATAAATCACTTTTGTCATTCTTTCTTTATCAGCTTTTATCACAAGATCGTCATCGGGGAATGATCTCGTAATACTAAGTTTTTTTCCAATGATTTGAGAATTCAACGAAACTATTATTTCATCTATTAGATCGATTACATCAATACTAATTATTTTTAGCTCTTCTTCACCTGATTCAAGTTTCGAAAAATCTAGCACATCATTAATTAATTTAGCTAAACGTTTTCCTTCTGATAGAATAATGTTTGTAAATTCATTCATCATTTCTTTCGGAAGATCCGGATCGGAATTAATAGTCTCTGCAAATCCTACAATTGAGGCAAGGGGAGTTCTTAATTCATGCGATATATTGGATATAAATTCACTCTTTAATTGATTGAGTTCTTCTAATAGAGTGATTTTATTTTTTGCTCGTTCTCTTTCGATTGAGATAATGCGGTTAGCTTCAACTAACTTGGAATTAAGTTCTTTTATTTTCTGTTCGTCTCTTTTTCTCGTTGTAATGTTCCTGCCGATGCTGAACATACCCGTTATCTCGCCATTAACAAACATCGGTTTTGCATGTATCTCGAATATTACTTCTTTATCATATCTGTCAATAAACGCTGTCTCGAAAATTGTAATTTCATCTGTCGATAAAATTTTCTCGAATGCTTTAGCAATCTTCGGCTCATCATCTTTGGAGATATATTCCAAGAAATGTCGTCCAATCATTTCACCTGGAATATATCCAAGTACCGTAGCACCGCTTTTATTTACCATAGTAAAATAGCCGAATCCATCTAATATAAAAATAAGATCGTCGGCTGTATTAATAAGAAGTCTGAATCGCTCTTCGGATCGCTCAAGTTTTATCTGAATAATTTTTTCTTCTGTTATATCATGAATATAACCAACAATCCGTATGATTTCATTATTTTTGATTATAGGTGTGGCATTATGTCTAATCCAATGCTCTTTATTAAAGCGGTCTTTAATTCTATAATCTAATGCGGCATCTTGCCCCGATTTAGCTTTTCTAATAAATTCTTTGAAACGAGGAAAATCTTGTGGGTGCACCGAACGTGCTAATTGTGAATTGTTTTTGTATATCTCTTCTGGTGAATAACCATAGATCGTCCTTACAGCATCGGATATAAAATTGAATTCCGATAAATCTGCTTTGGTCGAAAATGATATAGTATGAATACTATTTAGCGTTTCGCGGACACTCTGCTCTATTTCATTATTATTCAATATAGATTTCCCGTCTGGATTTCCCATTATAAGACAGATACTGTTTCAGAATATTACGAAATATAAGAAAATAACTTCTAAACAACAGTTCTCTTTTTGATAAAAGCAAAATATGATACGAAAATGAGACAGATAATTGAAGAAAAGACCCAATATCCATAATCTTTATTTATTTCTAACATTAAAGAGCCGATTATAGGTCCGGTCATTGTTCCGGCACCATACATCATAATATAAAAACCATTAGCTTTTGGAATTTGATCCTTTTTGATTTTATCAACTGCAAAGTTTAATCCTAATGTATATAACGAAGGAATCACTCCACCTATCAATAAGAAAATGACAATTAATAAATAAAAGTTATGCGTAAATATCGGAAGTATTATAAAACCGGATAAAATAAGCGCAATAGAAAGTATTAATTTCTTTTTATCCATCCTATCAGAAAGATATCCAATAAAATAAAGTATAATGATTCCGCCGATTACGAAAGAAGTCATAAAAACAGAAATGTCGGTCTCGGTAAATAATGTTCTAAGACCAAATAACGGCAGGACAACAATAATAGAAGACTCAAAAAATCCATATATAAAAGAGGAAATTAAACTAAGCATAGGCATATCCAACAACTTCATTGGCACTGATTTTTCCTCTTTTTTTGATATTTCTATCTCCTCGAAATAAAAATATTGTATTATAAGTACTATAAACATTATTGCAAAGCTGACAACAAACGGAAACCAATCGGCAATCTGAATTGACCAGATTAGCATTGTGCCGATAGCTATTCCGACAGATAGAAGCACCACATAAAGTCCGATATTTTTTCCTCGGTTCTTTTCCGTACTGATAGTATTAATAATTACTTCTGTAGAAACGAAAATAAATGTGCCTCCGATGCCCATTAAAAAGCGGAGAGGAAAAAGGAGATATAAATTATACCAATAGATATGACCGAGTGCGCCGAAAGCCCAAATTGCCAGACCGATTAGAAGAATTTTCCTTACGTTGAATTTGGTAATTAAACTCCCCGTTAATGGGGAGAAGATGAGAATACTAAGAAGACCTATTGTAGTAACGATACCTGTAATTGCACTCGGAGTGCCTGATTTTTCTAATAGTATTACCGTAACGGGAGTAACAAGCCCAAACCCGATTCCTCCGATTGTAATACCAATGAGCGCAAGTACTAAATTCTTTTTCATAATCCCATAAATTGAATATCCAAATATAAGAGTAAGTACCTTACTTACGATAGAGTTTTTAATTATATTAGATGTCTTAAATAAAAAAACGAAATTGCACCGAAGAAAGGGAAGAATTGAAAAAGCCAAAATTATTAGCACCCGCAGGGGATTGGACAATGCTTATTACGGCAATAAAAAGTGGAGCCGATGAAGTTTATTTCGGCACCGAAAATCTTAATATGCGCTCCAAAGCGGAAAACTTCCAATTGGCAGATTTAGAAAAAATTGCTTCCTATTGCAGAGAGCATAACGTAAAAACTAATCTAACGCTTAATTCCATAGTTTATGAAGATGAAATTGGTCTATTAGATACCATATTGGTTAAGGCAAAGGAAGCCGGTATCGATATGATAATCTGTTGGGACTTTGCGGTTATTCAAAAATGCCGCGAATTAAATATTCCCTTCTGTGTAAGTACTCAGGCATCAGTATCCAATTCCCAATCAGCAAAATTCTTCAAAGAGATGGGTGCCAGCAGAATTGTCCTCGCTCGTGAATGTACGCTAGACAAAATTAAAGAGATTATTAATGAAGTGGATATAGAGATAGAAACCTTTATTCATGGTGCGATGTGTGTGGCGGTAAGCGGTAGATGTTTTATGAGCCATGACGTTTTTAATAAAAGCGCAAACAGGGGCGAATGCATTCAGCCATGCCGTAGAGAATATGAAATTATAGATAAAGAAGATGGACATTCATTCATTCTTGGCGAAGATTACGTTATGTCCCCAAAGGATTTATGCACAATAGAATATATCGATAGATTAATCGAAGCAAAAATTGATATTTTTAAAATTGAAGGACGCAAAAGAAGTCCCGAATATATCTCTAAAGTGGTATTTTCTTATCGCAAAGCAATTGATCAATATTTTGAGGGGACATTAACTGACGAAAAGAAAGCAGAATACTTAAAAGAATTAGAGAAGGTATATAATCGTGGATTCTCAACCGGATTTTATTTTGGGGCTCCGGGCAGTAATGAGTTTTCTGATACTTACGGTAGTCATGCTTCTACTAGGAAAATTTATTTAGGCAAGGTTCTTAATTACTTCAAGAAAGAAAATGTGGGACACATGCGTGTGATGGCTGGCGAAGTAAAGAAAGGAGAACAGCTTTACATAATCGGTGATACTACCGGAGTAGTAGAGCTTGATTTGAATGATTTTTATTCTAATGATAAGCCCGCTGATTCAGCTATCAAGGGGGACGAAATAACATTCAAATGCCCTGAGGTAATTAGAACAAATGACAAAGTTTATAAAGTTATGGCAATTGAAAAGAAATAATTTATTCGAGGAAATTTTCTATACTCTCGTCTAACAAAATTGCAGATAGCGTTTATTGAAAACCGTTATTTCCAGGTAAGAGTTCCGAATCCGGGACTAAAGCTAGCGATTGCTTCATTTAATCCTGTAAACACTTTAAATACTTTATCCATTCGTGTAAGAACGAACATAAGACTTGTAACTTCTTTATTATAAACCAATCTAAGGTCGCCGCCCATTGTGTTAGTTTTTTTCAACACGGAAACCATTGCTCCAAGAAAAGTAGAATCAATATATTCACAAATACTTAAATCAGCAATTATTTTAGTATTTCCGTTATTTATCATCGAGATTGCGTAATCTTTAAATTCTACTGCCTTAGCCAAAGTAGCTCTGCTTAAGAAAATGTGTATAACTGTTACATCACCAAATTTTTCTGCCTTAAAATCCATAAATCTTTCTATACTCAATTAATTGAATGGGAAATATATATATTTTTAATTGAAAACAAAACTATGAAAATTATTGCAACAATAGAGATAATTAAACAATTAACCATTTTAAAGAGAAACAAGAACATTAATTAAATCTAGGAACAGTTTACATAACTCTATAAATATAAATATCCTTTTGAATAAATAATGGCATTTCCTGAAATAGTTACTCTATCGCCCAAATTTTCTAAAAATAATTCTCCACCTCTTTTAGATACTTGGAGAGCATGAAGTTTCTTTTTTTCCAATTTTGCTGACCAATAAGGTACTAATATAGTATGTGCATATCCGGTAACAGGGTCTTCATCAATTCCACAATCGGGAGCAAAAAATCGAGATACAAAATCTACTTCATTTCCTTTTGCTGTAATTATTACACCATGAGTTTTAAATTTTAGTAATTCCTTTATGTCGAATTCCATATTTCTAATGATCTCTTCCGATTCAAAAACAAGAACGGTCGATTTATTAAAAAGGAAATCAATCGCTTTGTGAGGGAAAAGCTCCAAAAATCCTTCGGGTGGAGTAAATGGCTGCGGTACTCTTGCAGGAAAATTTAGCGTGATTAAAGCATCTTTTTTATCTACCGTCTTATCTACTATCAATTCCCCGCTCTGCGATTCAAAATAAATTCTATCTTTGTTATACGACAAGTGATTAAAAATAACGAAAGAGGATGCTAGAGTAGCATGACCGCATAAATCAACTTCTTCGATGGGAGTAAACCAACGAATATGGAATCCTTTTGAAGTGGGGACAAAAAAAGCCGTTTCAGATAAATTATTTTCAAAAGCTATTTTTTGCATTAGTTCGGTATCTAACCATTTTTCTAATGGAACGACTGCAGCGGGATTACCACAAAATAGCTCGCTAGTAAAAGCATCTACCTGAAAAATTGTATATTCCATATATCCTCAAAAATAATTATTTAAAAATATTGAAAAAAACATAAAAAGCACTCGAAGTTTAAATAATTCGTCTAAGTCATTGTTTTTTGATTATTTAGAGTAATTTATTTAAATTAGTCTTCTTTATTTTAAAGGTAGAATTATGAAAAGAACATTTCAGCCACACAACAGAAAGAGAAAGAACAAACACGGCTTCCGTGAAAGAATGTCAACACGTAACGGACGTAAAGTTCTTGCAAGCAGAAGAGCTAAAGGTAGACATAAATTAACAGTAAGCGACGAAAAATAATTGAAACAATTTGGTCTTTCTTCAAAAGAAAGAATCAAAAGTAAGAAGTTATTCGAAATCTTATTTTCTACGGGCACTTTTATTCATACAAGTGCCGGTAAGATTAAAGCTGTTTTTTGTCTGATTGAAGATTCCTCTGAAAAGGGGATTAAAGCGGCTTTCGTTATTTCCAAGCGTTGCGGGCACGCCGTATGGCGCAATAGACTTAGAAGACTTTTGAAAGAATCTTACAGAAATAACAAGAATTTAATTGCTTGCAATAATAATAAACTGCTACTGGTTGCTTTTTTATCGGGCAGTTTAAATGAAAAAAATGCTGATAATATACGCCTCGATGATGTAATTACCGAATTGAAGGAACTGATGACTAAAATTAATGGTAAGATAAGCGATGCGTAAAATATTTATATTAATAATCAGATTATATCAAAAATTTATATCACCGATGTTTCCGCCCTCCTGCCGGTTTCACCCGACATGCTCAGAATATGCAGCCCAAGCTATCTCTAAATATGGTGTTTTTATTGGCGGGGCTAAAGCAACTTGGCGGATTCTTCGATGTAATCCTTTTAATAAGGGTGGATTAGACCCTTTAGAATAATAACGGAATTAAGAATGGATAAACAATCAACTATTGCTTTTGTATTAATTGGTGCTATTTTAATCGGATGGCTATACTTAAATTCACCTGAACCACAACCGACTCCTCCTAAAAAACCCGACTCCACTAAAACAGTAGATTCTAATAAAACAATCGATACTGTTCAAAAAAGTCTCGTTCTTCAAGATGCTAAAAAATTAGTTGATGATAATACATTCGCTAATCTTCCTAAAAAAGATGCTAGTATTATTACAATTGAGACCGACCTTTCTAAAATTCTATTTTCTACATCGGGCGGAAGAATTTATAAGTTATATCTTAAAAAATATAATACTTGGTATCATGATACCATCTCAGCGAATAATTTTTTCGATAAACATGTTCAATTAGTAAATACAAAAACTGGCGGCGATTTTAGCCTTCTTTTCGGAACCAAGAGCGGACAAGTTGTTAATACTGCCGAAGTTGATTTTGTCGTTAATAAACCAAATAGATATTATAAAGTTTCGGGCGATAGCGTCTTATCGCTCGAGTTTACTTACGATGCAGGAAATGGAAAAAGTATCATAAAAACTTATAATATCCCCGGTAATAACTACAATACAAAAGTAGATATAGAATTAAAAGGGCTAAAAGATTATATAGCCGGATATCGTTACGATCTAGTTTGGGCAAATGGTATTAATTTCTTAGAAAAAAATGCAACAGACGAAGCGAACTGGTCTAATGCAAGCGCGTTCTCAGGCGGTGAACAGGTTGTTATTGATGCAACTTCCGAAGGGGAAAAACTTAATAAGGATATGAATGGTAAAGTAGATTGGGTGGGAGTAAGAAATAAATACTTTACTATTATTATGGCTCCTGAAAAACCGAGCGAAGATGGGGGTGCTTATTTTGAAGGTGAACATAAAACAACAAAATATGGAGTAAGAGAGATTTACAGCGCAAGCTTAAAAGTGCCTTTCAAAGAAACCGATTATCAAAAGGATTCTTTTAATCTTTATGCCGGACCTATTGATTACAAAACATTAAAATCATACAACAACAATTTTGAAGAAATATTTGATTTCGGAAGTTTCTTCGGTCTCAAATTTATTATTCGTCCGATATCAGAATATTTACTTTTACCATTGATGCAGTTCTTACATAGCTTTATTCCAAATTACGGTTTTGTAATCATACTCTTTTCGATATTAATTAAATTTGCTCTTTATCCGCTTTCGAGAACAAGTATCAAATCGATGGCAAAGATGCAAAAGCTTCAACCAAAAATTGCAGAACTAAAAGAGAAATATAAAGACGATAACACAAAAGTTTCCTCCGAGACTATGAAGCTTTATTCCACCTATGGTGTAAATCCAGCGGGCGGATGTCTCCCAATGCTCCTTCAAATGCCTATTCTTATTGCGCTTTATAGTTTATTCAGTGTTATTATTGATATTCGTCAACAGCCATTTATTCTATGGATAGATAATCTATCGGCTCCTGATGTAATTTATAGACTTCCATTTCACATCCCATTTTTCGGCGTGAACGTGATAAGTGGTCTAGCTTTGATACTCGGTATATCGATGTTTATCCAGCAGAAACAAACAATGAAAGACCCATCACAAAAAGCACTACTTTATATGATGCCTGTGATGATGACCATTCTTTTTATGACTTTCCCTTCCGGACTTAATTTGTATTATATTATGTTCAACTTGTTGACAGTAGGACAGCAATGGTGGGTAAATAAACATCTTGGCAATGAAGAATTAGTACCGGTAAAAGCTGATCCTAAAAAGAAAAAAGGATTTATGTCAAGAATGATGGAGGCTGCAGAAAAACAAGCTTCCGATCAAAAGAAATCTACCGGTAAAAGAAAATAAAAAAATTATATGAGATGAAGATTAAACTTATTTTATTGTTATTGCTTTTCTCTGGTGCAGTTTACTCGCAGAATGAAATAAGTTTAAAACTTCCGCTCGTTGAAAAAAAATTACCATTCGGTCTTACTAAAAAAGAACCGGAGAACCTTCCAAAAGTAGGCATCGCCTTATCAGGCGGTGGCGCACGTGCAATATCTCATGTCGGCGTCCTTCGTGCTATCGAAGAATCTCATATCCCCATCAAATATATTACCGGTACAAGCATGGGCAGCATTATTGGCGGCTTATATTGTTCAGGTTATTCTATTGATGAGATTGATTCAATTGTTAATTCTATTGGGTGGGATGATTTTTTTTCAGCCAAAAGAACGAATAGAAGAGAATTATTTGTAGATCAAAAAATTACTGAAGACCGTGCTATATTAGCGTTCCGACTCGATGGACTAAAACCTGTTATTCCAACTTCAATAAACACGGGACAGGAAGTATCAAATTTTCTTACTCTTGTAACACTAAACGCACCGATACCCGCACACAACTCATTCAATAATCTTTTATACGAATACAGAGCAGTAAGTACTGATCTTATTTCAGGGAAAGCAGTAATACTTAGTACCGGTTCATTAGCAAGTGCTATGCGAGCAAGTTCTTCTGTTACATTTCTTCTCCCGGCATTAGAACAAGATTCGTTAAAATTAGTAGATGGCGGATTAGTAGCAAATATTCCGGTCGATATAACACGTCAACTCGGTGCTGATATAGTTATAGCTTCTGATGCTTCCAGTCCTTTATATAAAAATGAAGAATTAAATTTTCCTTGGGTTGTAGCTGATCAATTGGTAAGTATTCCAATGCAGCTTCTAAATAATCAACAACTTGAAAAAGCTGATATTTCAATTAAACCGGAGCTTGGCGGACTTAAGAATAATGATTTTGACACATTGAAAAATGTAATTAATCTAGGATATGATTCGGCAAAAGAGAAAATAGAAATTCTAAAAAATATATTCAAGGAATCTTTCGATCAATCTCTGCCGTTGCCCGAAATTAACTTATCATCTATCTCTCTTTCTGAAAATCCAAATAAATATGAAAAGGAATTATTTGAAAAAACGAAAGATATTAAAAACCTTAACACAAAAGATATTCTTTACGAACTTTATCTAATTATTGATAAATATGATCTTGAAGACGCTGATATATTGATATCTTCATTAGATAATAAAAAAATCATTAAAATAAATTATAAAGAGAAACCAATTGTAAATGAAATCGAATTATTTGGTTTAACGCAAATTTCCGCTGAAAGGGGTCTTTCTGCATTCAAAGATATTTTGCATACTAACTTCAATTCAAATAAAGTTCTTCATTCATTAATTTCCTTTTTGAAGGTTTATAAATCTGAGGGATACTTACTTGCAGATATTCAATCCGTAAATTTTGATTCTACAACCGGTGTATTGAGTATAAAAATGAATGAAGGATTAATAGATGATATTGTAGTAATGGGTAATTCTAAAACGAACCCTAAAATAATTACTAGAGAATTTAATTTTGATAAAGGTGATTTCTTTAATTATAATGCTATTAAAAACGCTCTAGTAAGTCTTGGCAGTACTAATCTATTCGATAAAATAGAATTGCAGATAAGAGACAACAACAATCGTAATGATCTTTATATCATAGTATCAGAAAGACCATCGGCGGTACTAAGATTCGGACTTCGGATTGATAATGAGTATCTAACTCAAATGTCTTTCGATATAAGAGATGAAAATTTATTTGGATCAGCAACAGAATTTGGAGTAATATTATCGGGAGGATTGAAAAATCGTTCCTATATTTTAGAACATAAATCAAATCGAATTTTTAATTCTTATTTGACTTATAAGATACGTGGCTTTTTTCAATTTGATGATGTAAATGTTTACAGAAATGATACCGATGTTCCATTCAATCAATTTAATAGAGTTAAAACTGGGGAGTATCGACAAATAAATTACGGCGGATCGTTCGGAATAGGAGCTCAAACCGGAAAATTTGGCAGTTTGCTTTTTGAAGGACGATATCAAAATGACCAAATAAAAAGCAAGTACGATTACCCCGGGCCCAATTATTCGGTCGATATATCAAGCATAAGGATTTCGATAGTAATAGATTCTCAAAATGAATATCCATTTCCAAGAAGCGGCTTCTTGATTAATAGCTATTATGAAACAGCTCAAACAGCCTTTGGGGGTGATGTCGGATATACAAAACTCCTTTTTGATTATAAAAATTATTTAGACTTAACCCCTGTACATAATTTTAATTTTCGATTTATAGTTGGATTCGCTGATGAGACTTTACCTTTAAGTCAAAATTTTTCACTTGGCGGACAAAATTCTTTCTTTGGTCTTCGTAATTATGAGTTTCGAGGAAGACAAATTTTTTCATCATCGGCAGAATATAGATATAAGTTTCCCTTCAAGCTTTTATCTGACACCTATTTTAAGTTGAGATATGATCTTGGTTCTATTTGGGCTAAACGGGAAGCAATTCGCTTTAAAGATCTTCGACACGGAGTAGGTGCTTCTATTGCACTTGATTCACCTATCGGACCCATGGAATTTTCAGTCGGTAGAAGTTTTTATTTTAGCGATGTGTTCAAGAAAAATACACTCGTTAAAGGACCGATCTATTTTTATTTCACAGCGGGATATTACTTTTAAATAGTTATTTGTAACAATATCATTCAAGATTATATACTGCGTAATAATTACCTGCTTTATTTCGGAACCAACTGCTGCAAAATTTTGCATTATACATATTAACAATTAGTAAATAAAAATTGGAAAAAGGCAGAACTGATAAATATGGAATTACCCCTCTCTTTGAGCTGAGAGTTCAGCAAGTGCTCTATACTCAGAAGATTTTAATAAATCTCCCTTCGATTTGAAATGTTCTGACAACTTTCGATATACACTACTTTTTTTATCTGCAAATTTTACTCTATTTTCTACAATCTCTTCAATCAAATAATTTATAGGAACTTCATAATCATAATTATAGAGCTGAAGAATTTTTAATAGTGTTTCATTTGTTGTAGGTTTTATCCGGTTAGCTTTTACATAATAATGAAATGCTTTCTCTTGAGTGTTATCTTTAAATCTTCCCATCTCAAATATTTGTCCAGTCCAAATATAAAAATCATATTCGTTTCCATTTAATTTCTTTACCAGCTCCTCTGAATACATTTCTAATTCATCGCTTGAAAGAGCCGGATTAGCCAGGAGTATTTTATATAATTCAATATTTCTTATTCCGCTTTTTAATGCATCTCCGAAAGCATCAAACAATTCATTTCTGCATGCGGAATTCTGAAATATCTTTTCTATTTCATTTTCATTCATTATTAATCCGATATGATTAAGAATAATAATCATTCCGAATGACTTTTTCTATACCCATAAAACAACTAATAACTTTTGTAACATTTTAATGACCTATTTCGTCTATATATTAGAGACTATGAATAATAAGACACTTAAATATAATCTGCTGGTAAAGCAATTTAAGAACAATATATATACATATTCTTTGTATATGTTAAGAAACAGAATGGATGCTGATGACGCAACGCAGGAAGTCTTAATAAGGATTTGGAATAATATTGATAAGTTTAATTATTCTGCAGCTAAATCTTATATAATGCGTATTACTCATAATCTGTGTATCGATTTTTTGAGAAAGAGAAATTTATTAATAAATAGAGAATTAGAGATTACTGAAGATATCGAAGAATCATTCGGCGATGAGAGCACGGAAAGTAATCCCTATTTAGTTATGCAGATGAAAATTGCAACGCAAAAAATAAAGGAAGCAATAGAAAAATTGCCCGAAAATCTTAAAAGTGTTTTTGTGCTTTATGAAATGCAAGGAATGAAATATATAGAAATTAGTAAAGCTCTTGAAATTCCGATTAATAACGTAAAAGTGAATCTTTTCAGAGCTAGAAAAAAGTTGCAGGAGGAATTAAAAATATATGAATCAGAATAATTACAATATAGATGATTCTCTTTTAGAAAAAATAATTTCAGTTGCTTATGATGATGCAAATTTTCTCGATAAAATTAAAATAACTTATCTTGCTTCTAAATATAGCAATGTTAAAAAGCTTCTAGATGAATATAAACATACAGCGAATGAAGTTCATTCTATTGAACTAGAAGAATTTCCAAATTCATCTTTAGAAAAAGTTTTTAGTCAGTTAGAATTAAATAAGGAAAAACAGCCACAATTTTGGAGCGATATTTATACTGTTTTTATAAAAAGACCCTCTTTAGTTTATTCTTTATCGTTACTATTAATTCTTACAATCACTGTATCTATATTCGTTAAAAGAGAACCTAACACTTCACAATTTTCAAAAGAGGAGGTAGTGGAAGCAGACAAACAAACCCGCGAAGCCCTTTATATTGTGGCAACAATTTTTAACGACGCTCAAACTCAAATAACAGAAGATGTAATTAAGGAAAAAATTGCAGCTCCATTAAATCAAAGTTTAGGAATATTAAACAATATAATTAACAAGGAGAAACAACAATGAAAACAATAGTAAAATCATTATTAGCTTTCGTATTTTTTACTGCAATATCAGTAAATGCACAGCAGGTGGATTATACTAAAATGTCGGGGTTTTTTAATTTCGGCGATATGACACAAATTGCAAAAAGCGAACCCGTAACTGAAGTATTGGTAGAAGAACCTCTATTGAAAATGGCGGCTAAAATGGCTGGCGACGAAGAAGGCATGAATGAAATGCTTAATGCACTTAAAGTTGTTAAAGTAGTAGAATACGAATTAACAATAAACAATAAACATGACTTCGAATCAAAAGTAGTTGATTTGGATAAAACTCTTCTTAATAATAAATGGGAAAGGATTGTTAAATCAAAATCAAAAGGCGGTTCGGCGAATGTTTATATGAAATCTGATGGAAAAGGAAATTATTCGGGAATGGCTGTTATGGCTCTCGGTATGAATGGCAAAGTAACTTTCGTAAATGTCGTTGGAGATATAAATCTTGATACAATTGGAAAAATTTCCACCCAATTTAATATCGATAGCTTAAAAGGAATGGGAAATAAGAAAAAAGATAACGAATAATTTCTTCATTTTTAATAAATTAAAGTTTGCTTTAGAAAACCTCACAAAAAATGTGAGGTTTTTCTTTTTAAAGCAACCTTTTTTCGTTTGATTAGTCTAAACCAGTAAATACACATACTGTTGATTGGGGGAAAACTAAATTATGAAAAAATTTTTACTTTTTATCTGCACTTTTTTATTTATAGTAAATACTTATGCCGGTGGAAGAGGTCAAAATCCACAGAAAACAATCTCGGCAATTAAACTTACAAATGAAACGATTAATTTTGATGGGAAATTAGACGAGCCAATATGGCTTCAACAATCAATATCCGGATTTACGCAGAAAGATCCGAACGAAGGAAACCCGGCTACTGAAGAAACTCAAGTATGGGTGGCATATGATGACACTTATATTTATGTAGCGGCAAAATTAAAAGATTCCCAAGCAAATCAAATTGACGCAACTTTGGCACGAAGAGATAGTTACTTCGATACCGATTGGTTTATGTTTTGCGTTGATCCTTATAATGATAAAACAACCGGTTACTTCTTTGAAGTTAATCCCGGCGGTACATTAGTCGATGGAGTTTTATTTAATGATAGTTGGGATGATTGGTCATGGGACGGAATTTGGCAGGCAAAAACTTCAATCGATTCAGACGGCTGGTCGGTAGAACTAAGAATTCCATTTTCTCAATTGCGATTTAACGCATCAGAGGATATGAGCTGGGGTGTAAATTTTTCAAGAAGTATTAAACGAAACAAAGAGAAATCTTATTTTGTAATGGTGCCAAAAAATGAAAGCGGATTTGTTTCTCGCTTTGCACTCCTCGAAGGATTAAAGGGAATAAAACCCAAACAACGATTTGAAGTACTTCCTTATATAGTTCAAAAAGCATCTTATTTAGTTCATGACGAAAACGATCCTTTCTATAAAAGCAATCAATACAAGACTACTTTAGGAGCAGATGTAAAAGTCGGAATTGGTAGTAACTTAAATCTAGATGCCACTTTCAATCCGGATTTTGGTCAAGTGGAAGTCGATCCTGCAGTAGTAAATCTTTCTGCATTTGAAACATTCTATGAAGAGAAGAGACCTTTTTTTATGGAAGGTTCAAATATATTTAATTTTGGAAATAGTGGAATTAATAATAATTGGGGATTCAATTTTAGCTGGCCCGATCTATTTTATTCAAGAAGAATTGGTGCATCTCCTCGTGGTTATTTATCAGATAATCAATATGCTGATTCACCTTCCGAGACAAGAATTTTAGGAGCAGCAAAATTAACTGGAAAAATTGGAGAATCAACATCTCTCGGGGCAATAAGTGCCATTACAGAAAGGACTTATGGAACTCTTTGGAATGATGGAATAAGAACTCGGGAAGAAATTGAACCACTTACACATTTTGGTGTACTAAGATTAAAAGAGGATTTCAACAAAGGGAATCAAGGTATTGGATTAATAGCAACAAGCGTAAATAGAAGTTTAGATACACCGATAATGAAAGAATTATCGGCACAGAATGCATTTGCTTTCGGACTCGATGGTTTTACTATGCTTGATGAAGATAAAACATACGCTCTTGCAGCAGCAGTAGTCGGCACATACTTAAATGGCTCTAAAGAATTTATGCAAGGAGTTCAAAAACGTCCTTATAGATATTTTCAGAGACCTGACGCTACTTATTCTAAGTATGATCCTAATATTACTTCTCTGGGCGGATACTTTGGAAGAATTATGCTTAATAAACAACAAGGAAATTTTTATACGAACATTGCTCTCGGTGCTGTATCACCCGGATTTGAGCAAAGCGATCTCGGCTCGCAATGGATGGCAGATAGAATTAATGGACATATAGTACTCGGTTATAGATGGTTTGAACCTGATGGATTTTTTAGAAGAAAACAAATATATGTTGCACATGCACGTTCTTATGATTTTGAAGGAAATTCGATTTCAAAATTTCTCTGGTTTAATAGTAATTTTACTTTTATGAACTATTACGGATTACAGGTAGGTGTAAATTATAATTTTGAGTCGATAAATAAATCAAAAACAAGAGGCGGTGTTTTAGCTCTTGAACCGGGTGGATTTGGAATAAACGCCTCTGTTAGTTCCGATAGCCGTGAAAAAATAATGGGCGATATTTTTGGGAGTTATTCAAGTGATGAACAAAAAAATCTTTATTGGGAAACCGGTTTTGATATTGAATGGAAACCCAATCAACAGATTAATTTAAGTATTGGTCCTCAATTCTCTATTATAAACGATAACAATCAATGGGTTGGGAATTTTGATGACCCCACGGCAGTGAATACATATAATACACGATATGTGTTCGGTAGAATTGAACAGAAAATATTATCTGCAAATATTAGATTAAGTTGGACTTTTACACCGACACTTAGCTTACAGCTCTTTATGCAGCCGCTTTTTGCAGTGGGTAAATATAGTAACTTTAATGAATTGAGCTCTCCGAGAACATCCAACTACCGTGAATATGGTACTGATGCGTCAACTGTTTCATATAGTAGTGGTGATGATAGTTATGTAGTTGATCCTGATGGTGCAGGTTCGGCAGAGGCATTTTCGATTAGCAATCCAGATTTTAATTTCAAATCACTGCGTGGTAATGCGGTATTAAGATGGGAATTAATGCCCGGATCGGTATTTTATTTTGTTTGGTCGCACGATCAAGCGGATTATGCCAATGCCGGTGAATTTAAGCTCCGCCGAGATTTTAAAGATTTGTTGCGAGCCGATGGCAACGATGTCTTTATGGTAAAATTCTCATATTGGTTTGATATATAAACAACCAAGCCGCCTTGTGGGCGGCTTGGTTTGTTTCTGCATTTATATCTATTAATTTTTATTAATCTTTGCCTGACATCTATTAACTGAAATTTCCGGGCACATTGAATAATTATTTAAACAACTCTATTTTACAAACTGTTGGGCGTAGTATTTTGCTGTTAGTTTTTCGCCCGTTGCTTTTTCTATCATTTCATTCCACTGATATTTCGCTCCGTGCTTGAAATAATGTTCCATCAAATAATTACCTACATCTTCTGAATTATTAAAACTCGCATCCGTTACATTTTCATTAAATAACACATCTTTATTTATATAATGAAATAACTGCGAAGCAAGAAGTTCGCCAAGCATATAATTATGATAGTAAGCAGGATAAAGTGCTACATGTATTTTTGATGCCCAATCTGGATTATCTCTTCCTTCTGGTTTTTTTATCATCTGATATTTTTCAACTAACTGCCACCAAAGAGCATTCAAATCTTGATCCGGATTTTCGTACATACTTTTTTCAAATCGATACATTACCTGTACCCAGCGAGAGAATGTGAGCTGTTCGAGTTTAAGAGAATTAAAACTTTCACCTGAAATTTTTTCTTTTTCTTCTCTTGTAATTCCGATTACATCATAAATCCATTCGGGTGAAGATGCCATTCTTCCGAAGAGCATAGCAATCGCTTCAGTTGTAAATGTATGAGCGGGCTGGCGAAGAGTCCATGGCAATTCCTCCGGTAAATATTTATCATAAACCGCATGACCAAATTCATGCATCATCGTCCCCATCCATCTATAATTTGGCTTAACGTTACATACCACTCTTACATCTGCAAGCCGATCAATATTAGTACAATAAGCATGTTGATACTTTCCTTCTTTTTCATAAAGATCACTATTCTTTATGAGGTCATCAATATTAAGCCCCAATCCATCATAATATTTCCTTGTGATTTCAACTACATCTTTATCCTTATAGTACGCATCGAAATCAACATCATAAATTTTTGGACCCTGTTGAAAAAACTTATCCTGATAATGCCATGGCATTAATTTATCGATTGGCACATTTAGTTTTTTTGAAAGATATTCGTCAATTGTAGATTTAAGTTGAGCAAATTCATTCCGTGTAAGAGAATCGAGTTCATCAAATAGCGTTTCTATTTCATTTGCGTTCTGTTCGCTAAGAGTAAGGCTCATCTGATGATAATTTTTATATCCAAGTTTTCCAGCAGCTTCGTTTCTAAGTTTTACCAATTTAATTATATCGGGAGCTACTTCCGCACCGATTTGTTTGCTCGCTTTCCATGCTTTTTCAAGTTGAGAAGAATTTTTTGAAGTCTCTAAAATCTCATCTATTTGGTTATCGGTATATTTTTTTTCATCAAACTCCGCTCTATAAGTAGAAAATTTATTTTCCACTTTAGAAGAGAGATTAACTATCTCTTCAAGAAGTTTTTCATCTAATTGATTTGCCGCATAAGAATTAAAAATTAATTCAAGCTGGCGTTGAAGAAGTTCATCTTTAATCTCGCCGGAATTTTTGAATTTTTTTAATTTTTCGAAAATTTCTTTATCCGAATAGAATTTTGTTAGCTCTAGTCTGTAATCCGCAGCTTTTTTATAATCTGAATCCTTACCGCTGATAGAGGCATCAAAATCGGCTAAAGCAGATTTCTTTGATAGCGGTATTACTTTTGCTTCGTAATCTTTTAAGAATGACGCAAACTCATTTTCCATTAAATTCTCCTTTTCGCAGCTCGATACAATCATTATAAGTGATAATAATAAGATTGATTTAACTAAAAGTTTCATTTTTTATTTTTCCATTTTAAGTAAGAGATAATTCATAATTATTTTTAATAATTTCCCACGCATTTAGCACATGATTTTCTTCGGTTCTAATTCCTGAAATTACTAAACGAACAACATATTTTCCATTAAGCTTAGTATGCGAAAGGAAAAGCTTACCTGAATCATTAATTGAACTAATCATACTCTCGTTGAATGCGTTAAGTTCCTCTTCGCTCATTCCGATGGGTTTGCCACGGAAACAGATAGTGCTTAGTGTAACGGGTGCCATTAATTCAAAGCGGCTATCTTTTAACACCAATTTCTCAAATAATTTTCCAAGACGAAGATGCTCTTTATAAATTTCGATATATCCTTCCTTCCCATAGTAACGAAGTACAAACCAAAGTTTAAGTGAGCGGAATCTCCTTCCCAGCTGCACACCATAATCCATCAAGTTTTCTACTTCCGAGTCCTCTTTCGTTTTAAGATATTCGGGAACTATACTAAATGCTTTTTTTAGTAAGTCGGGTTGCTTTGTAAAAAACAAACTACAATCCATCGGTACAAATCCCCATTTATGCGGATTAATTACGATTGAATCAGCTTTATCTACACTATCTAAAATATACTCATAACCCGGTATCATCGCAATTACACCTGCATGTGCCGCATCGATATGAAGCCATAGATCATATTTTTTGCAAATTGCGGTAATCTCTTTTACCGGATCAATACTAGTAACGGAAGTAGTGCCAACAGTCGCGACAACACAAAATGGTTTATAGCCCGAATTAATATCTTCTTGGATTGCTTTTTCGAGTTCGGAAGGAATCATTTGGAATTTTTCATCAGTGCCGATTTTATGTGTTCCTTCAAGTCCTAAGCCGAGAGTAAGAGCACCTTTTTCAACAGATGAATGAGCAAATTCGGAAGAGTATAAACGAAGTGGAGGCACACCGCTGCCCACCAATCCCTTTTCTCTTATTGCATATCCTCTAATTTTTTCTTTAGCATTTGCAATTGCGTGCATTGTGCTTATAGAGGCGGTATCGTAAATAATTCCCCAAAAATCTTTGTGTAAGCCAACAGCATCTCTAAACCAATTGACTGTAACTCTTTCAAGTTCGCTAATAGCAGGTGAAGATTTCCAAAGCATTCCATTTGCATTTAATGCGCCGCTGATTAATTCGCCGAATATACCGGGAGCGGTACATGTGGAATTAAAATACGCCATAAAATTAGGATGTTGCCAATGTGTAATTCCGGGTAATATTCTTTCTTGAAAATCGGCAAAAATTTTATCGAAAGACTCCCCTTTTTCAGGCATTGAATCGGGCAATCCTTTTTTTATATCTCCGGGTTTAACATCCGGAACGACACGGTATTTTTCTACCGTGGCGAGATAGAAGTCTATCCATTCGATTAATTCGTTACCGGTTCTTTTAAATTCTTCTGAGGGCATATCCGTAATTCTATTTTTCATCTGCTCACTTCCTAAAAATTATATAGACAAAAATAATAAATCGAACGGAATAGTATTCTTTTTAGATTAGATTAATGTTAGTTCGTGATCTGTAGCTCTTTGTGTGAAGTTTGTATTAAATTGAATTGTTATTTTAGTTCCTTTCCATTTTTGACTACTTATTAAAATATTTGCTCGATTCAAATCGCAATATTTTTTTACTAATGCTAAACCCAACCCGTTACCATCGTATTTTCTTCTATAACCTTGTTCTTCCTGTGTAAATAATTTGAATAGATTGGAAAGATAATCGTTAGAAATCCCTATACCAGAATCTTCTACTATAACTTCAATATTCTTTCTCGTTCCTACTTTTAAACTAATATCAATTTTACCTTTTTCAGTAAATTTGATAGCATTATCAATTAAATTTTTGAAAATTTCTTGTAATGTGTATTTATCTCCATAAATTATTGAAAAATCTTCTAAGGAATTAAAATTAAGCTCAAGACCTTTCCTTTTGGCTTCAATTTCATATTCTCCACAGATTGAAGGGAGAAGCTCGGTAGATAAATTAATATACTCTGGCTTAAAATCATAACTTCCGGATAGAACATCAGACATATTTAGTAGTAACTCGATAGTACGTGTAATTCTTTTACCTGAACTATTCATTGATTCGAAGATATCGCTATATTCGTCAATTCCTTTTTCTAACAATTCCTCCTTTAGAAATTCAAAACCAAGCAAAATAGAATTAACAGGCGTTCTTATTTCGTGAGATATTTGAGAAAAAAATTCTGTTTTAATTTTATCAGAATACTCCACTTTCTTATTTGATTCGATAATTTCGACTTCAAACTTTTTGCGCATTATAATCTCCTTTTGAAGTCTAAGATTATTCAATTCTAATTCTGAAGCTCTCAAGTTTTTTTTATTATCTATTTTTCTAGATACTAAATCTATGTAATTATTCACAACTACTCCTTAATAGGAAAGGAAACGGGAATTGTGAAATAAAAAGTAGTTCCTTTATTAAATTCACTTTCCACCCAGATAGAACCACTATTTTTTTTAACAAATTCCTTACAAAGCACTAAACCCAAACCACTTCCTTTTTCATTATTCGTTCCATTAGAAGTGAAAATCTCTTTTGAATCAAATATTTTTTCTAAAATTTCTTTTTTAATTCCGACTCCATTATCAGTTATTGAAACCAAAACATATGTTTCTTTAAGTTCTGTTGATAAAGAAATAAATCCGCCTTCACTCGTAAATTTTATTGAATTAGAAATTAAATTGCGAACTACTGAATCAATCATATTTCTATCAGCAAAAACTTCTAAATTTTCAAAACACTGAAACTTAATAGAGATGCGCTTTCGTTCCGCGGAGATTTTGGCTAAATTTAAGTTTTCTTCTAATAGTTCCGTTATCAGAAAATTATTGGGTTTAAAATCTATTCGATTCGATTGAACTTGAGACCATTCTAGTAAATTTTCTAACAATCGATATATGGATTGAGATGACTGAAAAATTCCATTAGAAACTTCTCTTAATTCATCGATTGGCATTGTATCTAATTCACTAACAATAATTTCTGATAAACCTTTAATAGAATAAAATGGACTACGAAGATCATGTGCTAGAATTGAAAAAAAACGGTCTTTGTTTTCATTAAGTGCTTTTAAGTCTTTTTCTGATTTAGACAGTTGATCATTTAGTTCATATAATTCCTCTGTTTTCTTTTCGAGCAATTCTTTGTTAAAAAGAATCTCTTCGGCATACTTTCTAATCTCCTCTTCAGCTTGTTTTCTAAGATTAATTTCCGATTGAAGTAATTCATTTGCTTTAGTAAGTTCTGCTGTTCTTTTAACTACTCTTTCTTCTAATTTGTCATGAGATTTAATAAGATTTTCTTCAGCAATTTTTCTAAATTTAACTTCTTCAATAGCTTTCTGTCTCATTATTTCAATTCTTTTTAAAGCAAAATACGCTCCAACAGGGGCTACCAATGAGGAAAATATAATTGTAATCGTGTGTGATTGCCATAAAGTGAGATTTGAATGCAAGCCTTGTTTCGCAGCTTCATATATTGTCATTAACACCATAGTGAATATTGAAATAAACAAAAGTGAAGGGAAAATTTTTTTTGATATTTTTATTTTTGTAGAAAAAATTAACGAATCTTCTATGTCGATTGACTTATAATTATCTTTATTTTCATTTCTAATCGAAAATCTACTTTCTATTGCATTAATTTTTTCTTTAAGTGAAACTAATTCCTCTTCCAAAGTTTGGTTTTTTTCAATATCCATTTGCATGAAAATCCCTTTTTTCCATATACAAATATATACGAGAAAGAAATTTAAGAAATGAAGAAACCATTAATAAATCATTAAGTTCTTATTAACAAGAGGGGTGGTCTTTTGATGAATAAAAATAAATACCTTATATTTTTATATGCGATTTAATGTTGTATTCAGATATATCGGAATGGTGCTTTTATTAAATTCCCTATTCCTATTTACCTCCACCGGAGTAGCTTACTATTATGGCGATGGAGCGGTACCTCATCTGCTTTTTAGTGCACTATTATGCACTCTTTCGGGAATTATTCCACTAATCTTCGTACCTAACACAGCTGAAATCAGCAATTCCGAAGGTATGATGATTGTCGTAGGATCATGGGTACTTTCCTGCATTTTAGGAGCCGCACCTTATGCGCTATGGGGTGGTGAATTTACTCTTAGCAATGCACTTTTTGAATCTGTTTCCGGGTTCACAACTACCGGAGCTACGGTTGTAAGCAATATCGAGGCACTTCCGCATGGAATACTTTTCTGGCGTGCTTCTACACATTGGATTGGCGGAGTTGGAATCATTGTTTTTATCTTATCCGTTCTTCCAACGATGGGTGGTGCTTCATTAGTTCTTTATAGAAGCGAGATGTCCCCTGCAGCACTTCGACAGTTTAAAATGCGCGCTAAAGAAGCTGTACGAGTGATTGCAAGTGTTTATGTCGTTTTAACTTTTTTAGAAACATTAGCACTAATGATATGCGGACTTTCGCTTTTTGATGCAATTACACATTCATTTGCCACAATTGCTACAGGGGGATTCTCGACTAAAAATCTTTCAATCGCTTCATTTAATAATCCCGCCGCTGAAGTTGTAGTAATGATATTTATGTTTATTGCCGGTATGAATTTCGGACTGTTATTCGCCATTACAATTGGCAATTTTTCTGCAATCAAATATTCAGAAGTATTAAAATATTATTTCTTCGCCAATGTTATCGGCATTCTAATTGTAACTTTTGATTTATATGGTTCTCAATATGATTCATTAATTCAAGCATTGCGATATGCCTCTTTTCAAGTGCTTTCGCTCGGCACATCTACCGGATTTGCCTCTGCCGATTCTTCGGTTTGGTCTCCATTCGCACAGATGATAATAATCTATTTTACGCTTCAGTGTGCATGCGCAGGTTCAACATCAGGTGGAATCAAAACCGATAGAATCGTTATCCTTTACAATTCGATAGTCAGAAAAATGAAGCATATAATTTATCCTAATGCCGTGTTTCATATATCAGTAGATAAGATAAAAGTAACGGATGTAGCACTCGAAATGAATCTTATTTACATTATTCTTTATCTCGCAATTATATTTGTCTCTACATTATTTTTAACAGGCTCTGGTTTAGATATAGTTACTGCTTTTTCCGGTTCTGCTGCTTGTATGGGTAATGCAGGTCCTGGACTTGGTACGGTCGGGTCCTTCGAAAATTACAAACACCTTACTCATGCCGGTAAGATTGTCCTAAGTATTGTCATGCTTCTCGGTCGTCTTGAGATATATGGAATCTTAATTCTATTCTCTAAAAAAATGTGGAAGTAACAGCTATTTAGCGCATCATTTCTTATTTTAAGGATTGATTTTCTTTATCATTTCCACAAAATTAATAGTGGGGATATTTACATTTATAATTACGGAAAAATATATGCGTTTAAGTAAATACTTTGTGCCAACCTTAAAGGAAGTACCTAACGAGGCAGTAATCCCAAGTCATATTCTAATGATCCGGTCCGGATTAGTGCGCCAGCTTTCTGCGGGCATCTATTCTTTCCTACCGCTCGGATATATTGTAGTTAGGAAGATATCAGAAATCATACGCGAGGAGCAGAATGCAATCGGCGGGCAGGAATTTCATTTTCCGGCACTTAACCCGAAAGATATATGGGAAGCAACGGGGAGAGTGGAAGCTTTCGGAGATACACTTTTCCATCTTAAAAATCGTGATTATGTATTAGCTCCAACACATGAAGAGATTGTAGCATTCCATGCTAAAGGTGCTATAACTTCCTATAAAGATTTACCACAAATGTGGTATCAGATACAAACAAAATTTCGCAACGAAGCACGCCCACGAAGCGGCGTTATCAGAGGAAGACAATTCTTGATGAAAGATGCTTATTCTTTGGATGCAACTTTAGAAGGACTCGATAAATCATATAGTTCGCAGGATAAAGCATATAGAACGATATTTGATCGGTGCGGAATTAAATATTTTGTAGTCGGGGCTTCAAGCGGTGCAATGGGTGGAAGCAAGTCAGAAGAATTTATGGTTAAATCCGATGCGGGTGAAGATACAGTAGCTTATTGCGAAAAATGCGGCTACGCTGCTAATATCGAAGTAGCTCAATCTATTGTCGATCTTGCTGTTCATCATAATGAAAGTAAAGAAATCTTTGAAGTATCTACACCAAATGTTCATAGCATTGATGAACTTGCAGAGTTTTTGAAAATCGATGAAACCGAATGCGCAAAGAGCCGTGTTTACATTCACAACGAAAAACCTGTTTTAGTTTTAATGCTTGGTAATGATGAAGTGAATGAAACGAAATTAGGCAATGCACTCGGCGGAAACGTAAGACCTTGTCATCCTGATGAATTAAAAGAGATTACAGGAGCAGATGCCGGTTCTATTGGTCCGATTGGATTCAAAGGAAAAATAGTCGCCGATCTTAGATTAGTCGAAGCTAATAATCTTTATTCGGGTGCTAATAAAAATGATTATCACATTGGTGGCATAGATTTAAAAAGAGATGTTGCTGAATTAGAATTTTATGATCTTAGATCAGCTCAATCCGGTGAAAAATGTACACGCTGCGGCGAAAATCTTGATGTATTTAAAGCAATAGAATTAGGACATATTTTTAAATTAGGAACTAAATATTCAGATGCATTAGGTGTAAATTTTCTTGATGAAGAAGGAAAAGAAAATCCTATTATTATGGGTAGTTATGGAATTGGTGTAGAAAGAGTTTTTGCGTGTTATGTAGAACAAAACTATGATGAAAATGGTATTATATGGGATAAGACTTTAGCACCTTATCAAGTTCAGCTTCTCGGTCTTAATATGAAAAAAGAGATTGTGGTAAATAAAGCAGATGAACTATATTCGGGATTAACATCTGCGGGAATTGAAGTCCTTTATGATGATAGAATAGATGCGCAAGCGGGATTTAAGTTTAATGATGCCGATCTTCTCGGTTTCCCGATTCAAGTGATTGTGGGTGAGAAAAATCTCAAAGAAGATATGGTAGAAATAAAGATCAGAAAAACAGGCGAGAGATTTAAATTGGCGTATAGCGATGTAATAGAAAAAGTCAAGGAACTATTGGCATAACAGTAATTATATGAGCGATAATGACGGAACAATATTATATTTAGTATCCACACCCATCGGTAATCCTGAGGATATAACTCTTCGCGCATTAAACGTGTTAAGAGAGGTCCCGTTTATTATCGTGGAAGAATATAAAGAGGCGCGCCGATTATTATCAATATATGAGATCGAGAAAGAATTAATCTGCTTAAACGAACATAACGAGCAGGATGAAGCGGGTGAGATTCTTGCCAAAGTAAAAATTGCGGGCTCGGCGGCTCTCATTTCTGATTGCGGTACACCTCTTTTCTCCGATCCGGGTAAGACTCTTGTTAATCTTGCAATAAATTCGCGCATAAAAATTGTTCCGATTCCGGGTGCGAGTTCACTTCTTCCCGCTCTAATCGGCTCAGGATTCTTACTAGATACATTCTATTATTCCGGTTGGCTTTCGCCTAAAAAAGATATAAGACAAAGAGAACTTTCTCGATTAAGGAATATAAAAGATCTATTAGTAATAATGGAAACACCTTATCGATTAGGAGCTTTGATAAAAGACGTAAGGAAAATTTTCGGTGATAAAACTCCCGCAGTTGTGGCTTTCGATCTCACATTGCCGGAAGAAAAATATATTCGTGGTAACTTAGAGTATATCGATAATTTTGTTCAGAAGGATAAACTCAAAGGTGAGTTCGTGCTTCTTATCAATAATAAATGACCTATTATGCATTTGATTAGATACTTGATTAAATTTGCAATAGATAAATAAGTTTTAGAGTAATATTATAAAGGAGACAATTATGCTAAACGTACAGGATGTTGACTTAACACCGAATCCGCAGGCATTAAAATTTGTATTAAATGAAAGAATATTAAGTCGCGAAACACGCGATTATAAATCAGCTGAAGAAGCAAAGAATGACCCATTAGCAGAAGGTATTTTTCAGATCGATGGCGTTGTTGGTGTTTTTTATATGGATAAATTTATCACAATTGAAAAAGATGCTCAAACCGGTTGGGGACAAATTCAAAGACCATTTGTTGAATTCATTCGCAATTTTGATAAATCATTAATTCCGGTAGAAAAAGAGATTGAACTTAGTTCTCAGGAAGAAACCGAATTATTGAAAAAAATTAATGAAATTTTGGATACGAGAGTAAGACCGGCATTAGCCGGTGATGGCGGTGGACTTGAAGTAATCGGTCTTGAAGGATTAACACTTAAAATCCGTTATCAAGGTGCGTGCGGAAGCTGTCCAAGCTCAATACGCGGAACACTTGTAGCGATAGAGAATCTTCTCCGCCGTGAGATCAACCCATCAATAGAAGTAATCCCTGCATAAATAATTTATATACTGCTCCTGAATATTACGGGAGCAGTAAGTTTTTCCTATCTAATTATTTCAAATCCATCTGATAGAGCTATTCCAAAATTATCCTATCCATTGTATTCATTTAATTTTCACAAAAATAACAAAATAAAGATTTACTTCAATATTTTTATAATATCAAGAAAAATTAGGTAAAAATTTTGCCACTATCTTTTCAATTTGGTTCTCATTAAGTTTAACTTACAAAACAAATTATGCAGGTTATTGTTATGAAAAAGATATTATTATCTCAATTAACATTGCTTCTAATTCTTGCCTCATGCAGTGAAAAAGGTGTAGAGCCGCCTTTAGAATATCCAAAATATACTTCGACAATTCAAGGGAAGGTAATACTTGAAAATCAAACCGAACATAGCAACGCACTTATCTATATATCAGGTATTAATCGAGGTGTAAGTTCGGATTCAAGTGGAAGGTATATTCTTACCTTTACAGAAAGTGATTCGATTTACACCGGGGAATACAACCTTATATATTTTCTAAATGATTTTGATTCATTAAATGCAAAAATATATTTGGAAAAAGGGAAAGTAAAACTTGATACATTAGATGTGGATAAAGATGGAAAAATAGCTACGATTGAATTGAAGCAGTCATTAAGAGTTGAAGGATGGACAGACAAGTCAGAATATAAGATAGGAGATAAAATGACATTTACTGTTCGATTTACAAATGTTTCAAAGAAAACAGTGGAGATTAAAAGATCGGGGCATGTTTTTTTTGTAGGCATTTATAATGATCTTCAATTATATCCATACGAACTTTCAAATCCGGATCCGATGGGAGCTGATTTTATTGAGAAAATATTACCCGGGGAATATTATCAAGATTCAAGAACATATAGGATACCGGAGGGAGATATATTTAGCACAATTAAACGCCCTTTATTACCTGGTGAATATTTAATTATTACCTCTATAGTAATCAATAATCGATTACAGGATTATTATGATGTTTTTAGGCGTTACGTTAAATTCGAATGGTATAAAATAGCCAGAGGTAAATCACCAAAATATGATTATAACCCGAATAAATATATATTTCCGCACATACAAATAATTGAATAATTTGAGAAAGGAGAAGGAGAATTGAAAAAACCATTATACTTTTTTTACTATTTATTATTCTCATTATTGTTAATTAATCCCTCATTAAAAGCGCAAGTTTTTTCTGAGGCGCCACTATCATTCTCAGAAACAGGAGATCGGTTATCCACATTTATTTATTTCAAAATTAAGTCCGAAAGATTTTTATCATCAATTGCAAATGAGGAGAATATTCAGAGGAAATAATAAACATTACTACCATCTTAACTAAATATAACCTCAATGAAGATATAGAAAAGAACACATTATTTACACTTGGTAGTTTTTATACTCTATTCACAGAGAATAAGAGGGACGCAGATAATTATTTCAATACTTTGAAAACAAAATATCCGGCAGATGATTTAACCGCTCAGATAGAAATAATAAAAGGAATTGGAGAAAGTTATGATGGTAGTAAACAAGTAATATTACCAAAT